>BNXY01000007.1 GCA_025999935.1 Bacteroidia bacterium
AATCTATAAAAATCTCTGAATGTCTCTGAACGGTCTCTGAATCTTTCAGAGACTTTTGTAAGTAAAAACTTGCAAAAATGGGAGTTTTTTTGCATTATTACAACACGGGGTTCAGCGGTTGCTTACCGCCTTGTCCGGTCATAGTTGTAGCGGACATAAAGAACGGTTGTTCCCTCTTGGGTAACATATCCCGGTTTGATGTATGGAATGTAATTTGCCATAATAAATACTGTGTTGCATTTGTGTTGCAAAAGTACGAAAAGTATTAGAAAACACAAATGATTGCAGAAAAATTATTTTTGTAATATACTATTATTCAGTAATTATAGAAAAGTATTGGAAAATGATGGAAAACAATCAAAGTCCCGTCCATACCGCAGAAGATTAAAGCAAATCGCAGCAAAGTCCTGAAAATCAAAGTTTTCAGGACTTTTTCTTTTTCTACGAATTACGAAAAATATAGGGTTTCGGGGCAATTCTCACGGGTTAATTGACTACGTCGATTCTTGCGAATTCGTGGGACTTTCCAAAGCCTGAAAAAGTCCCACGAAAATGATTTTATTTCCTTGTTTTTCATTATTTTGCGTATCGTTTATATGAGCTTGAAAAAGTAATGGAGAAGCTCCTATCTGCCTGCGGATTACCGTTCAGGGACAGAGTGCGGAAGTAATGGTAAAGCGCAGTATTCCCGTTCATTTGTGGAATCAGGCGAAAGAATGTAGTTTATACCGATTCTCAACCTTCTTATAATAAGTTTCTCTAAATGGTGGTAGATTGTTTTTTAATAACATTTCCATTTCAGCATCATAAACCCATTGCCCTTCAATATACATCCAGAATAATTGAAAATATTCGAGCATATTCGGGTCTCTAAACACAGTAACCCCGACACATTTTTCTGCTTCTTGTTCATATTTCTGGGCATTAACCAAATTATTAAGAGTATTTTTCCAATATTGTGATTTAGACGAATGCAAAGGAATGAAAATAAAACTACAATTAGTTCTTGGGATATGAATTCTGTAAGGAGAAACAAATTCTTTTTCTTCACAAATTTCAATTGCTTTAATCAATCGTCTCTTAAATTCCAATAAATCAGCACGATTGAGTAAATAAATAATAAATCATCCAACTAAACTACATTGTCTGCAAATTCAAGTTGTTGTTTTAAATCAAGAGATTTAAAATCATTTTTACTGAAAGTAAATTCGTTGAAAAACACATTTGTATTAATCTTTGAGATAATATTTTCCGTCTTGTTATCCATAAAAAAGAAATTGTAAGAACAATGGCGAAAGATGTAAAATGATTATAGTCAGTCAAATGGGTTTATTATATGCGATTGACAACTTTCCATTCTCAGTTTCGGGCAATCGGTGTGAATTATAATCAGGTCGTTAAGCATTTGAAAGCTACTTTTACGGAGAAAATGGCATTGGCTATGCTGTATAAGTTGGAAAAGGCAACGATAGAATTGGTATCTTCCTATATCTATCCAACTATTTTTCCTATCTTTGTACCCACATTAACAGCCGCCGGTGGATACCTTGTATAAAATAGCCAAAATATTGAATGTGAGTGTAAAGGATTTATTAGTAGATGATAAGGATAACAAGTGATAATGTCAAGGAAAATAGAAAATATTATAGGTGAACTGATTGAACAGTATTTAGAGGATGACCGCTATAATCGCCCTTGGAATTGCCCTTTGTCCAAATTTACATCGCACATTCGACAGAGGTTTGATTTCAATTTCAGACAATTACACGATTTTGATAAACAGAAGTTTTGTTGAAAATCAAAAATCGACGTTCAATCTTTCGCGATTTGCAGGAAAACAAGTCTTTTTGCCATATACAAAGGAATTATATCCTGATTTAGGGAATATTGCGGTGCATAGGAAAAAGTTTAGATTTTAGAACAGAGAATATTATGAACAAATTTTCCAACATAAAAGAATTATTTTCCGCTTTGAAAAAAGAGGAAAATTTGCTGTCGGAAATGTTCAAAAAACGAAAATCGGTTAAAAATTTTCAATACGACTATGCCCTTGATTTAGTTGAAAACAACGACAACAGAATAAAATATCTATTAGATCGAGAAGTTATTAGGCAAAACGGAAACAATCTCGAAATTGACGATTTGTTTCTGCAATTTTTTGAGCAGGTACTTGATGCCAACGAAGAAATCAATGTTTCATATATCAACGAGAACCTTGAAAAAATCACACAAAATATTCAATATTTTCTGAATGAAACGAATGAAAATCGCAAGTATGAATACCTGCGAAAAATCAAAACAACACTGCGAAATATCGGGAATATTACTTTGCGGAATGTTGTTGATTTGAAACGCAATGTAAATAACACATTCAAAAATGAGCCAAACTATAAAAACAAAAAGGCAAAACTCATAAACCTTGACAAAAAACGGAAAGACATTGCCAAACTGATAGAACAAACTGAAAAATTACTATCGGAACGGGAAGTTACTTTTTTTACAACAGCAACAGATGAAGAATTGAACCGCATTATTGTTCAACTGAAAATGCAACTCGGAAAATGTTCTCACAATTTGATTGAAATCGAACGGCAAATTATTGATTTTCTGAATCAAATACAATATCAAAGTACTGTAATTGAAAAGTTAAGAAAAATAAAATATCTGAAAGACCAATACATTCTCGAAACTTCAACCGACATAAAAACAGTATTGTTAGATAACAATTCAGTAATTTTTGAGCCTAATCCACAATATCCGCTCAAACTTTCGCTTGAATTTTTGCAAACCAATGAAGATGCTTTTGCAAGCATTCAAAAAATTGCTAAAAGGGTAAAAGCAGGCGTGAAAATGAAACAACCGATTGCAGACAAGATTTCAAGCGAATATTTGCAAACTCAAACAGAAGAAGAAATACAAATCAATCTCGAAGAGGTAAAAAACGGTTTTATGGCTTCGGGATACGCACTGTTTGACTTTGTTTTGAATTATAATTTTGCCAAAGATGTATCGTTTGACGAAAAAATTACCATTTATTGTCAATTGATTTCGCAATACGAAAGCATTTTTGAAATTACCGACAATTTTCAAGAAAAAGAGAATATCGAATTTGCAGTAGTTTATCCTAAATAATTGAAAAAATGAAAGTACCCGAACAGACAGCCGACATATTTAAGATTTTGAGCAAAGGGCAATTTATAAGTTCCAACAGTTCAAACAAAACTATCAGCGACCTGTACAATATCATTGACAGCGAAGACAATTTTGAGCATTTGCGCGAATACTTCAAGCAAATTAATTTCATTTTGGAACGAGGCGACGAATATTTTTATTTCAGCCGCAATGAAACAAAAATTGACCTCGAAAATAAAATTGAAAGGGCTTATAAATGGATTGACATTGTAGATTTTCTGAAAACTTTTGATAATTCTTTCGGTTCTGGTTATCGTTTTTCGCCGTCTGAAATTTTGGTAAAAATAAAACTTGACGCCGAACTCGAAACGAAGTTAGAAGCGTTAAACAAAAATGCTGAACCACAACAAGATATTTTAGACCGAGTTTTGAAAACCTTGACAGACGACAGTTTCATAGAACTTGAAAACGAGCGGACAGGACAATACAAAGTATTGGCAGCATTCAAATACATTGAACAACTGATATTAACCATTAACATTTTGGAGGAGGCGCAAAATGAAATACTTGAATAAAATGTTTAATGGTTATGTAAAAAGAGATAAAATATTATGATAGAAAAAACGAACATACTAAAACTCATTGATTTGTATTTTCAGACAAGAACCATTCAAATCTCAAAATCGCAGATTGAGAATATTGCTGTTTTGTTGGGTTTGAATATTGTAGAAGAAGTAGATGATAAACTTGTAAAGATTAATATTAAGTCGGAATCTTTTTTGAATGTTTTATGGGAATACATTGAAAGCAAAATTGATGAGCAATTATCAAATGACATTAAACAGGCATTTGAGCAAATTGATGAATTTGAAAGAGCAAAAAAAGAAGAATATGGATGTAGTAATATCATAAATGCTTATTCTACTTTGATTGATGCTTTTAAATCGTATGTCATTTACACCTATCACACCAAAGAAATTTTAAATGTTTTTGATTTTTTCAAGTTATTACCCGATGAAGAAAAATATCATTATGACAAATATGTAATTGATGTAATTTTACTTTTAGACAATATTGAAATATCAACTGTTTATAACATCCTTTCTTTGATAAAATCAAACGAAGTGATTACACGAGTTCCTGATTTCTGTTCAAAGTTAGGAAAAGATAAACCTGATACAGCTAACAATTTATATGATTATTCTTTACAGAAACAGGATAAAAACGATTTTTATATTCTTTCAAATTTGTTGTTTGGTTTATATGAAATTCATTCGGAAACAACTTTTGCAAAAGCTAAGAATTTACTAACCTACAATACTTCCCTTGCATATTTCACATTGGGAAGATTAAAATACAATAATTCAAAACATCTTTCAGAATGTTTTGAAATAGCAAATAATGTTGATGTAAATGATATGGAAGGGCTGTTGCAAGTTCCGTATATTTATAAATCATTGATTGAAAACAAAAATACGCCCGATAATATTAGGAAACAATGTTTTGCTAAAATGGGAGAATTATTTTGTATTGAAAATGAGCAGTTAAAAAATTCAATATTTTTTGATTGTCAAATAATTGATGGTTATGAAGAAGAACGTTACAATTTATTAGTGGGAACATTTTTGTCAAAATCGCAAAATTACTTCAAGGGGATTAATGATTATTTTGAAAATTTCACCAATTCGGATTACTTTTTCGATTTATTCTCTATGTTGTATAATATTAGTTATGAACATAATGGGATAAGATTTAGTACAAAACCGTTTGAACATGCTTTATCTCATTTTTGGAATAAAGATAGAGAACGTACAGAACAACACTTGTTAAATTTACTCTCTCATGATGTGTCTTTTTTAAGAATTGGTGCAGTAGATTTAATCAGAAGCAAGCATTTTGGCATTTACGATGTAGATTTACACAAATTAGACACAGAACAAAAACAACTAAGAGCACTTGAAGCACTGTTTTTTCAAAGTTATTTTAATGTTGATGCTATTTTACCTCTCATTTTGTCTTTGCATAATTCTGAATATCCAAATGTAATTGCTTATTTGCAACAAAAATTATCAGAATTAATAATTGAAGCATATCATGACCACATTTACGATAAAGTAATTGAATTAATTAATGATGAACATTTTTTAGAGCCAATAAAACAAGCACTTGATTATTATCATAAAATCAAAGAGATAAAATCTTCCGTAAATGATTTGAATCCAAAAGAAAATGAGCGAGATTTAGTGGAGTTGTATTTCAGTTTAGAACACGAGGAAAATAAAAAATTAATGAGTAAAGCACGTTCAGAGGATAATTCGTTTATGGCTTTATGTAAGAACACAGTTATAGTTAGAGGCAATTCGTGGAAAATAAGAGATAATGAAATTTCTCCATTAGGAAAACACGAACATACTTTTACTATGGATATGAGAATGTACAAAAATCCGGATTTGTTTGATTATTCACACAATTATTTTAACAGTCAATTTTAGTTATGGATATTAAATCAATTATAGTAAAAGAATATTTGGAATCACTGACCGAAAGCAAAGAATTGGATTACATTTTCCCATTGTTTTTGGAATCACAGGGATTTGTCATTTTAAGCAAACCAACGGAATCCAAAGGACTGTCACAATATGGGAAAGATGTTGTGGCTGTTGGCAATGATTTTTCTGATGGAATAATGAAACGGTTTTATTTTGAATTAAAAGGTGGAGAAGACAGGAATGTAACCAATTCAACATATACAAAAAATGACGGCATTAGAGAATCTTTGATAGAAGCCAAAGATAGAAAGTTCGACTTTACAAATAAAGGACACGAAAATTTGCCATTAAAAATTGTGCTTGTTCATAATGGTGAAATAAAATCAGATGTAAAAGAAATCTTTGAGGGATTTGTAAATAGAGAATTTTCACAAAACGGAAATATCGAATTTGACAGGTGGGGAATTTCTGAACTTACAAATTTGTTCGCCGAAAGATTTTTCGGCGAATTTTTACTGGTTAATAAAGAGGCAACTAAACTTTTCAATAAAACATTGGTAAATTTAGATGTTGAAGATAAAATATCGAATAATTTTATTGAGTTATTAGATGTGATTTTTGGTTTGGTAATACGCGATGATTACAACAAAACACTTCCAAGAAAATGGAAAATGATGTTTGAATCATTGCGGTTAATATCATTTATTATTTATACTGAATCGAAAGAATACAACAACTTGAATATTGCGAAAAAATATTTAACCCATTTAATTGTTAGATTGTGGTATTGGGTTTTGAAAAATAAATTGGAACAAGATAAATCAATTCGCAACTATATAGATAAAATACTGGATTTCTATTTATTTGTAATGAATGAGTATTTTCAAAGAACCTTACCTATTGCTTGTCTTAAAGATGGATTGTATTCTGAAACAGCCGGTAGATATGAACAAGTAGGTTATACTTTCAGAACATTTGATTATTTACAATATTTATCTTGGTTTTTAAGATTATCGCCTGATACTGAACTATTAAAAGAAATAACAAAGAATACGCTCATTCCAATTTTAAATGCTAATAATGTTTGTTGCAGACCATTATTAGACATTCATTCCATTCCGATTATTGGCATACTTAAATTATTGATAGAGACAGGCGATAAAGAAAGTGCAAGAAATTATTTATCACAAGTGTTGTTTTATATTCGTATAGGAAAAGAAAAAAATGATAGATTGCCCGATGCAAACAACAGCGAAAGAAATGTGATTAAACTAATAACAACAAGAGAAAAATCAATCTACTATTCAGATTCAACCTCACCACTACTTGCTGTTTTGATGGAATTTATTGCAATTTTAGATATGGAAAAAGAATACTATGAAATGAAGGATTTTATCAAAGAGCATAAAATTGATTTGGGCATTTTTGTTCCATACCATAGCAATAATTCAACTTCCAAACATTTAATAGAAGACAAAGAAAATGATTTGGAAGAACAACTTTTTTCAAAAATCTTTTTCAATGACGGTTATCAATGCGATTTATCTCTGACTAAAAATTTTGATGACGAATTGAATTTTGATGAATTTAAAGCAATGGTTTTGGAACGGAAAGGAGAATTTATATATGATTATAGAACAGATACAGCAGGTTTTTCTATTCTGAAAGATTTAGCCCATATATATTTCAGAACACCATATTTTCCTGATAAATGGAGATGTTTGGTCAATAGATAAAAATTGTAGATTTAAATAAAATATATTATTAAGAATTGAAATTATGCCAAAGAATAGCAAAATAAAAAGAATAGCTCCTGATTTTGTAATTTACGAAACAGATAACAATGTAACCAAAGTGTCAGTACGTTTGGAAGAGGAGACGGTTTGGCTGACACAAAAACAGTTGGCTGAAATTTTTGATACAACCAAACAAAATATCGGACAGCATGTTAAAAATATTTTGGAAGAAGGTGAATTGGATAGAAATTCAGTTGTAAAGTTTTTCTTTACAACTGCCGCCGATGGCAAAAATTACAATACCGAGCATTACAATCTTGATATGATTATCTCGCTCGGCTATCGTATCAACTCTAAAGTTGCAACCAAATTCCGCCAGTGGGCAACGGAACGCTTGAAAGAGTACATTGTCAAGGGTTTTACACTTGATGACGAGCGGCTGAAAGGCGGTGGCGGACGTTATTTTCGTGAACTGCTACAGCGTATTCGAGACATTCGTTCTTCGGAACGCAATCTGTGGCAACAAGTTACGGATATTTACGCTACAAGTATTGATTACGAACCGAAAAGTCATATCACAAGCGATTTTTTTGCTACTGTACAAAACAAAATGCACTACGCCGTTCACCGTCAAACCGCTGCCGAAGTAATTTACAACCGTACCGATAACGAAAAACCGATGGTTGGAATGACCAATTTTAAAGGCAATTACATTACCAAAGAGGATGTTCGCATTGCCAAAAATTATCTTTCGGAACTCGAACTGCAAAAACTGAATTTACTTACCGAAGGTTTTCTCGGTTATGCCGAATTGCAGGCACTGGAACAAAAGCCGATGACAATGAACGATTGGAAAAAGTTTTTAGATAATCAACTGCGAATGTTGAATAAAGATATTTTGACTGATAAAGGCAAAATATCTCACCAACAAGCAGTAGATAAAGCCGAAAAAGAATTTGAAATTTACAGGCAACGCGAAATGCGACAGTTGGAAAGCGATTTCGACAAGGCTATAAAAGCATTAACAGAAAAAAAATCGAACAATGAAATACCTGAATAAAATAATCTTCATTTCTAAAAAAAATGTTGTATCTTTGCAGTGCAGAAAAGTATAATTATCTGCATAATTAAAATGCTTTTAACAAATTAATTAAATGCAAAATATTTCAATTTATGAAACGTGAAATAACAAACAGAAACAAACATAATGGAATGCGCCCGCAAGATATAGTTGTGCTACTAAAAATAGTTTGTTTTAAAGACAAACTTTGGAACTATACCGAGTTGGCAAATGCGTTGCTATTGAGTGTCGGCGAGATAAGTAATGCGTTAGAACGCAACGCTATGGCAGGCTTAGTAAATCCCGAAAAAACGCAGGTCAATCGTTTGGCGTTGCGAGATTTCTTGATTTATGGCTTGAAATATGTTTTTCCGCCACAGATTGGGGCTTCCACACGCGGCATTCCTACGGCACATTCCGCTTCACCTATTAAGGAAAAAATTGCCGAAAGCACAGAAAATTTTGTTTGGAAATATTACAAAGGCACACGGCGCGGAAATGCAATTCTGCCTCTGTATGCCAAAATTCCACAATTTATCGAAAATGACCGCGAACTCTACGAATTGCTCGCCATTGTCGATACATTGCGCATTGGCAAAAGCCGTGAAAAAGAAATTGCAATTGAAGAATTAGATAAAAGATTGAACGATAATGGCAAATAATATCGACAAAATAATGTTAGTGGCAGAGGCGTTGGGCGACTTACGCAGTCAGGTTGTTTTTGTTGGAGGGTCGGTGGCGGAACTCTATGCCGCGCAGCCAGAACTTTCAGACATTCGCCCTACGATTGACGTAGATTGTGTTGTTGATATTAAAATTGTAACATATTCGGATTATGCTCGTTTGGAAGAAAAATTGCGAAAACTCGGATTTGCAAATGATATATCAGACGATGCGCCTATTTGCAGGAAAACATACAGAGGTATTATTGTTGATTTTATGCCTGTAAATCCTGATATTTTGGGTTTTAGTAATCATTGGTACAAAACAGGTTACGAAAACCGAATAGAAAAGCAAATGCCTGACAATACAGCAATTTACATTTTCCCTGTGGAATATTATGTCGCCACCAAATTGGAAGCGTTGAACAGTCGCGGTGGCACAGACATTCGTGGCAGCCACGATTGGGAAGATATTGTGTATGTGCTTGACAATTGCGATTATTTTTTGTTGAATTTACAAAAATGCAAAAATGAGGCTTTGCTTGATTATTTTAAAAATCAATTTAATAAATTATTGAATAATAGCAATATAAGAGAAATAATTTATTCGGTTTTACCTTTTAATTCAGAAAAAGAACAGGTTGATAAGATTTTTGCAATTTTGTGTAAGGCGTTTAATTTTCAAATTTGTATTATATAGTAACAAAATAAGAAAATACAATTATGACAAAAGATTACCTCATTGCGGCAGAGAATTTTTTCAATAAGGGAGATGCTTATTTGAAAGAAAAAGATTATGACAAAGCGATAGAATGTCATAAGAAAGCATTAGAAATAGCCCCCGAATTGTATGGAAAAGATACAATAGAAACGGCGTATAAGCATTTGGGAAAAATTTATTTGGGAAAAGAAGAATACATTAAGGCAAAAGAATATCAAAAAAAGGCTATTGAAGTAAAACATTCTTTGACAAATGTCGCAGCAATGGCGTATAATAATCGTGGAATTGCTTTTCTTAATGATAAAAAATATGAAAAAGCCATCACTTGTTTTAAGAAAGCACTTAAAATAAAGTCGGATTATAAAGAGGCTCAACAAAACTTGCACAAAGTATATTGCACAAAAGAGGAAATTAAGAAAGCAAAAGAAGAAAAGAAAGTCCTTGAAATAGAGAGTAAATCACAGTCTTTATACAGTACAGGAAATGAATATTTTAAAAATAAAAAATACAAGGAGGCAATAAAATATTACCAAAAGTCTATCAAAGTAAAGCCAGATTATGCGGCGGCATACAATAATATGGGGACTGCATACAGGAATGAGGGAAAAAGCGACGAAGCAATGAAATGTTACGAAAAAGCATTGAAAATCAAGCCAAATGATAAAATTGCAGCCGAAAATATTTATATGATTAAACGATTAATGAAAATATAATAAAATAAATATATATGGAAAAAATAATCGAATATTACAAGCAGCAAAATCCCAATGCAAACATTGATAAAAAGGGATATTTTCAAAACTACAACGACAATTATATTGACAGAAATCTTCCCACTGAAATCGTAAATGATTTGAAACAAGGAAATGGGAATGAATTAGAAAGCAAATTTTGTGCTGTTCATTCTTCTTCTGCGTTATGTGTAAATGCTTTTGCACAAACACGATTATATCCACACGAATTTAAGTTTGAAAATCATACCGATTTTACAGACGTCAAATTTGAAAAGAAATTATCCACAAAAATTAGTATGCCTAATCTTGATTTTTACCTCGAAAATGACAAGGTTATTATAGGTTTTGAAAGCAAATATACAGAATATTTTGAGGCAAAAATAGAACACACGAACAAAAATCTTCAAAAATATCATAACAATAAAAAGTTAGAATATTTGCCGAACGGTTTTATGTCAATCATTCAATATTATTTATTAAAATCAGAGGAAATGAATTTAGATGTTGCCCAATTAATAAAACATACAATCGGATTGATAAATAATAAAGGCAATAAAAAACCGATATTGGTATATATTTATTGGCAACCGACAAATTGGGAAAGTATTGATATTTGCAAAAAACACATTCAGGAAATAGAGGAATTTTCAAGAATAATCAAAGGGTTCATTGAATTTATACCAATATCTTATACAGAGTTTTGGAACAAATATCCTAATGAAAAAGTAAGAAAAAGATACGAACAAACAATATGACAATCCAATACGCCTCCGACCTCCATTTAGAATTTCCCGAAAACAGGAAATTTATGAAAGACAACCCGCTGCAACCAATGGGCGATGTGCTTGTGTTGGCAGGCGACATTGGCTATTTGGCAGAATACGCACTGTATGCCGATTTTTGGGATTATGTGTCGGCAAATTTCCGCGAAACAATCGTTGCAATCGGCAACCACGAACTTTATACTTATTTCGATTTGTCGGAAATTTCCGATGGTTTGGTTATGACAATCCGCCACAATGTAAAAGTGTATTACAACTCTGTTGTTCAGATAGATAATGTTGATTTTATAGTTTCAACGCTTTGGTCAAAAATTCCGATTGTTGATGCCTATATGACTGAAAAAGGTGTAAATGATTTTTACAGAATAATGTACAAAGGCAAGCGATTGAGTTACAATGTTTTCAACGAAGAACACGAGCGTTGTTTTGATTTTATCCGTAGGGGCGTTGCGTGCAACGCCCAAAAAACAGAACGAAAAACAGTTGTTGTAACGCACCACGTTCCTTCGTTTGCACTGTCTTCTCTTGATTTTGCAGGCAGTAGAATTAACGGCGCATTTACCACAGAACTTGGCAATTACATTGCCGACAGCCCGATTGATATTTGGATTTACGGACATTCGCACAGAAATATTGACAAAGTGATTGGCAAAACGCAATGTGTTAGTAATCAACTCGGATATATTTCGCACAATGAACATATTGATTTCAATAATGGAAAAATAATTATAATTTGATATAAAAACAATGAAATACCTGAATAAAATAATCTTCATAAACTCTGCCGATAAATCGTTGCCATACTCCGAAGTTAATCTTGACGGAAATGTGCATTTTATTGGCACACAGGGAGTTGGTAAAAGTACTTTGTTGCGTACAATTTTGTTTTTTTACAACGCCGACAAAACAAAACTTGGAATAAAGGCGGGGCAAAAATCGTATGACGAGTATTATTTCCCGTACCAAAATTCATTTATTATTTACGAAGTGCAGACCGACAACAGCGCTTTTTGTGTGCTGACCTTCAAATCGCAAGGCAGAGTAGCATTTCGTTTTTTCGATTCTGCCTACAACAAAGAAAATTTTATTGACAGCGAGGGCAAAGCATTTGAAACTTGGGACAAAATTCGCGACAGTTTTGGCAGAAATATCAGTTACACACGCATTATCAGCAGTTATGAGGAATTTCGCAACATACTTTACGGCAACAATAAGGAACTGCAAAAAGATTTTCGCAAATATGCGCTCATTGAAAGCAAACAATATCAGAACATTCCCCGCACAATCAGCAATGTTTTTCTGAATACAAAATTAGATGCGGAATTTGTTAAAGAAACCATTATCAAGTCGTTGAACGAAGACGAAATAAAGATTGATTTGATGACCTATTCTCAACATTTAAAAGATTTTGAAGCCCATTTGAATGATATAAAAAAATGGACAGACAAAAACCGTAACGGCGAAAATTCACTTGAAAAACAGGCAGATAAAGTATCAGAACACTATTCTGCACTTAAATATTTGGAACAGGAAAAAGAAGATTTAGCAAAAAAACTCGGTTGGGCATTGAAAAATGTGAATGAGCAACAACCCAAATTTCAGGAGTTATTGCATTCCGAAACTTTGAAAAAAGGACAAAAACAGGGAAAATTAGACGAAATCGACAATGATTTTGATAAAAAGAAAGGAAATATTCAAAAAGAAATTGGGATTTTTTCAGAAAAACTAAAAACCATAAAAACCAAACGAGAGGAATATGAAATACTGAATATCAATGAAATTATAAAACGTGTAGCAACAAAAAATTCATTAGATTTAGAAAAAGCAAATCTTGATAAAGAAAAAGCCATTTTAACTTCAAAATTTATTGAAATTCAGCAACGGTATGAAGCATTACTCAAACAGTTGGGAAATCAATTAAAGGAATTTGAAAATAGCAAGCAACAAGAACTCAATACAGCCAAAGCCAATTTTGTAGATTTCAAGGATGAAATTTCCAAACAATATGAAACGATTTCCGAGAATATTAAAACGCAAAACAAAACGGAACTCGAGACAGCACAATCGCTTGTAAAAGAGAAAGAAAATGCCATTACAAATCAAAAAATCAAGCGAGCCGAAACCAAAAATAAACGATTTTACGAAACTGAAATTGAAGGTTGCAATAAAGATATTTTTGAATTAAAAAGCAAAATTTCAAATGCAGAAAACACTATTGTTCAGGCGAAAAAAGAGCAAAAAAATCTTGAAACAGCGTGGCAACTCGAAGAAAAAGGCATAAAAGCAGACAATAACCGTGAAATAGAAAAGCAAACGGAAAAACAGACAAAACTCAAATCGAAAGTCGCTGAAATAGAGAACAAAATTGAAAATTGCAAAGATTCGCTTTATGGTTGGCTTGGGCGAGAAATACCCGATTGGCAAAACACAATCGGACAAGTAATTGATGATAATGTATTATTTAACAAAAACTTAAATCCGCAAAAAGCTCAATCCGTCATTGCGGGCAACGACCCGCAATCTCCTCTGAATTTTTACGGAATTAATATTGATTTACAGGAAATTGGCAAAGAGGTAAAAACCATAACCGATTACGAAAATGAAAAAGCCGAATGGCAAAATCAAATTACGGCAATCCAAAAATCAATTTCTGCTTTGAACGCTCAAATGGACAAAGATTTGGAAAATTTAAGAAGAAAATATCACACAAAAATCAAAGAGCAGAAAGACATAATTTCACACAACGAATATCAGAAAACGATAAACACTCCCAAAGTTGAGGCAAAAAAAGTGGAGTTATCAGAACTTGAAAATAAAGCAAAATCGGAAAAGCAAAAAGCACTGCAAAATATTGAAAATGAAATCAATCGTTTGTCGGAAGAAAAAATAAAAGACGAAGAAAAGGTTGAAAAAATCAAATTGCACATTGAAAAACAACTGAAAGACAAACAAAAAGAGAAAGAATCCAAAATCAAAGTTGAACAGCAAAAATTGTTTGATGTTGAAACAGAAATAAATTCGTGCATTCGTGGCAAAAAAACAGAAATTGATAACAAAGTAGAGCAAATTAAACAACAGAAAAATCAAGAACTTGACACAAAAGGCGCTGATACAAAACGAATTTCAGAGATTGATTTACGAATTTCAGAATTGGAAAGCGAACTTGCTTTTATCGAAACAAACCGCGACAAAGTGGCTGAATATAACAAAGATAAGCGAGAACTTTTTGACCGTGAAGCAGAGTTCAAAAACCAGAAAGCAGGCTTTGAAAGCCAATTAGAAACTGAAAAACAGAAATACGAACAGCAAAAATCAAAATTGATTGCCGAACTCGGCGAGATAAAGGCAAATCTTCAATCTTTTGAGAATAAAATCAATGAGTATAACAATGATTTACAACAATTTGAATCATTCTCAAAGACCGAAATTTATACCTCGATAGAACAATTTGTTTCCGATTTTTCAGAAGAGAACAAAAGCGATTTTTCGTGTGTAAAACTTATAACGGAAATCAACACAAACGACAACTCCAATACAAAGCGATACAACGATTTACAAGAAGCAATCAATAAATTTGCAGGCAATTTTTCTGAAAACAACCTATTCAGTTTCAAAACCAAGTGCATTACACGCGAAGATTATTTTGCCTTTGCCGACAATTTGAAAGAATTTATTGACGAAAATAAAATCGGCGAATATAAACGGCGTTTTGATGAACGATTTGCTGAAATAATTAAAATAATAGGGAGAGAAACTCAGCAACTTATTGAAAAAGAGGGCGAAATAAGTCAAGTAATCAATGAAATAAACAACGATTTTGTTACACGAAACTTTGTCGGTGCAATCAAAAGTATGGAACTTAAAACCAACGAAAGCGCCAATGTAATTTATCGCTTACTTGTTGATATTAAGAAATATAATGACGAAAACACATACGATTTAGGTGCGATTAATTTGTTTTCGACAGGAAACACAGCAACTGCAAACGAAAAAGCAATTGAATTTCTGAAGCAATTAATCAAAGCCATGTCCGAGACCAAAGAGCGAGAAATTACACTTTCGGATTCTTTTGAATTACTGTTCAAAATTGTTGAAAACGACAATGATACAGGTTGGGTCGAAAAACTGACCAATGTTGGTTCGGAAGGTACAGATACTTTGGTTAAAGCAATGATTAACATAATGTTGCTCAATGTTTTCAAAGAACGTGCCGCACGCAAAAACAAAGGCGATTTCTCTTTGCATTGTATGATGGACGAAATCGGCAAACTGCACCCCAATAATGTAAAAGGCATTCTGAAGTTTGCCAACGACCGTAATATCTTGCTAATCAATAGTTCTCCAACTTCCTATAACGCAGCAGATTACAAATATACATACATTTTACGCAAAGATGTCAATAATAAAACAAGTATCAACAGAATAGTAACTAAAAAATGACAAAAATTCCGTTACATATTGCAGAGAAATTATTATTGCTCCAGCAAGGTGCAACAATCGCGGCGAGTTCAGCAAAACACGCTATAATTGAAGAACTTGTTGCAGAAAACATTGTGCAACGAAACGGCAGAGTTCAGAAAAAATTATCGGTTGCAAATACAAATTCATTAACTACCTATTTGCAAAATAAATTAGGTATCACTGATTTACAGCACTATATTGAGATTCTAAAACAAGAAGATTTCACAAGAAGTGATTTCACAGAAGTTTCAAGCAATTCAAAACTTAAACAAGTTCGTACTTTTAAAGGTTTTTTGATAAATTGTTATGAACCAATTCAAGCAAAAATCAATGGAAGTGAAACAGTAATCAACCCAATAGCTGGGACATTCCAATTTATCTACGATTTTGAAACTTTTGAAATTTCGCAAGATATTACGATAGTCTGCATTGAAAATCCTGAAAATTTTAGATATATTGAAAAACAAAAATATTTGTTTGAAAATATAAAGCCATTGTTTGTAAGTCGTTATCCTCAAAATCAAAGCAAAGATTTACTCAAATGGTTACAAACAATTCCTAACAAATATCTGCATTTTGGCGATTTTGATTTTGCAGGTATTGGAATTTATTTGAATGAATATAAAAAATACCTTGGCAATAAGGCAAGTTTTTTTATACCTGAAAATATTGAACAACTGATTGAAAACTACGGAAATAAAGAATTATATGACATTCAAAAAATCAATTTTGACAAACAAACGATTACCGAAGACAATCTTTTAAAATTGATTTTGTTAATTCATAAATACAAGAAAGGATTGGAACAGGAAATATTTATAAAAAAGTAAAATCAAAATATTATGTCCGAATCTCAAAACATAGAGTACAAAAGCAGTTGGCACGATGATTACCTTGATTGGATTTGCGGTTTCGCCAATGCGCAATTGTCTGAATCAGGATTTGCAGGATTCAAAGATTAACAGGATAATACAAATATGACATTGGATGAAATTACATATAAGATTAATGGTTGTGCAATGAAAGTGCATAAAACTTTGGGCAATGGCTTTCAGGAAGTTATTTATCAGCGTTGTCTCGCTATTGAATTAAAACGTGCAGGCTTGGAGTTTGAAAGAGAAAAAGAACAGACCATTTATTATGATGGCTTTGAAGTCGGAACTCGCAGGGCTGATTTCATTGTTGAAAATCAAGTAGTAGTAGAATTGAAAGCAATAGTTAATCTTGAAGATGTACATTTGGCACAAGCAAAAAATTATGTTGTAGCGTACAATTTTTCGATAGGCTTGTTAATTAATTTCGGCGCAACAAGTTTGCAGTTTAAAAAGGTGTATAACCCAAAGTATAAACAGAATCAAGTAAATTCTAAAATCCTGTAAATCTTGATTCAGACAAGGTTTTACGCACACTCGACTATAAATTTCTTATCAAAAATATTTCTTTTGAAGGAATGAATCGCGTTGAAACGCTCGAATATCCTGTTCCTGCCCTTCGCGAGATGCTTTTAAACTCACTTATCCATCGTAATTATATGGGTGCGCCAACGCAACTTCGTGTCTATGAACACAAACTACAACTTTGGATTGCCCACGCCTACCCTCGAAGAAGATATGGGCGGTTTTATGGTCAAACTTTTCAAAGACAGATTTACGAAAGAACAACTGCAAAAATTAAGGCTGAATGACAGGCAAATAAAAGCCGTTTTGTATGTGAAAGAGAAAGGGAAAATTACTAATAGTGAGTATCAGACTCTAAATTCAGTTGCAAAGCCCACAGCAACAAGAGATTTATCCGAACTTGCAGATACTTACAAAATTCTTAAAAACAGTGGATTTGGCGCAGGAAGTATCTATGAATTAACAACTTAAAATAATTGGCTCATAATTGGCTCAAAAAGGAGAAAATAAAGATGCCAAATATGAAATCAATAATGTCGGATAAATGTCAGATAAAATCGAGATAGAAAAACATGGGATTAAGCATTTATTTTTGAAACATCAATATGTCTGAAACAGGCCTCCATAAACGAATTGAAGAACTTAAATCGGAAAATCATATCCTCCGTACCGAAAACAAACGATTGCGGGAGGTTTTGGGCTTGCCGACTGAAAATACTGTTCAAAAACAGGAGATAATTGCTATTGAAAAAGAAAATACTGCATCGGAAATTACCTCATCCATAAATAAATACAGCCTTCCAGATGAAAAGATAAAACTCTTCATGTCGCTGTTTCGCGGACGAACTGATGTTTATGCCAAACGCTGTTACAGCAGGAATTTCAATTACTGTCATCACTCGTCCTTCCGAATCTTACAAAGACTCAAGGCTGATTCAGGAATGTATTGCATTGTTGCAATCTGCCGTTTCCATTATCATAAAATCCAATATCCATCAAAAATATATCATCATTGACAATCGCCTTGTTTGGTACGGGAGCATTAACCTGCTCAGTTTTGGTAGTTCGGAAGAAAGTATTATGCGCTTGGAATCAAGAGAATTGGCGGCGGAATTGGAAACGATGATGAAGTAGAAAAATAAAAACAATACTTTGCTATCTCATAAATTATCTCTATCTTTCCTCTAATAATCCCCCCATTTACCCTGGGATGTTCCCCTGCACAAGACAGAGAATCAGCGGATAAACGACAGCAAGCTATATGAAAAGGCATAGAGGTGCCGGAATCCATTGAAAAACAATGGGTTCAAGGTCGAGTTGAAAATAAAATACTTTCCTCTGCTAGCTTTCCTGTCTCACACGCGCTTTCATTGCCGACAGAGTCTATTGTTCATTTTGCGAAGACGGGATATGGCTTTCGCCATTCGCCACAAAGATATGGGACTGAAACAATGCCGGAAGAAACTGTGTCAGGCACAGAATCTCAATCAGGCAGAAACTGCCTGCATATTTTTTTTCGGGTCAAAAGGCTGTTTTGTTTTCAGTACATTGAAAATAATGACCAGAATCTGCCTGAGATACTTGTTCCCGTGCAAGGTTTTACGCGACTGTATTTTGCCTGCCGATTCCTCGTTTCTCGGGCGCAGTCCTGACCATCCAACCAAAGCGTTCGCTTTTTGAAAAGCGGACATGTCATTGCCAATTTCAGCCAGGATACACAAGGCACTGAATTTTTGAACGCCCGGTATGGTGCACGGCAAGAGTTTGACAGGGTCGCGTTCTCCGCTGATAATCGCCCTGATGATCTTGCGCATGGACACGTTGTTTCCTTGATTGGAAACGTAGTTGCTGAAACGGATATTGCAACGCTGCAACTGATTGTCCAACTGTTGTTCCAACCGTACCCTGCTTTTGGTCAACCGGCGGTGTTAACGGGTGTATTGCCGCATCTGCTGCAACACGTCGCCCGCAACGAAACTGCTCCGTATCAACTCTTTCTGCAAACATTCCGCAATCCACTGGGCATCCTTCACATCGCTCTTGCGACCCGGAAGTTGCTTGATAAAATACGGATTGGCAAGTGTCAACTCAAAGTCCGATTCCAAAATTTGTCCATCATTCAAATCATCAAGCGGAAAACCGGCATAATCGTCCTCCTCTCTGAAAAAATTGAATTTTGCCTCTTGGTAAGACGAGGCGGCATAATAAGCCCCTTGCAATGGCTCAACAGTATCGTTTCGGTCATATTCCATATTGTTGGAAAACACCAAAATTTGGCTCATATTGGTGGATTTATCCCATAGGTTTTGCGAAAGGAATAGCATTGTCTTTCAACCTCTCTATCGTATTTATTATCTTTTGTTTCGGATTCTTGTCCAAAGAGTACTGGAAGATAGTTTTTTCTGCACTATCTTTTTTGATTTAAAAACTGTGTAAACTCCTCCAAAGACTGTTGCAAAACTTCTTTCGGAATAAGTTGCCGTTTGTATTCTGCAATCATTGTCGGGCTTAGGCTACGACTCATAGCGTATTCAACTACGCTTCGGTCAGCCTCTTGGCAAAGTAAAATACCAATGCTTGGATTTTCGACTTTGAATGTAGAACTACCCACCTGCAATGAATATTCTTTATCAACAAACAGAAAATCTTTTCCCAATTCGAGAACAAAATCTTTCATGTTGTCTAAGATACTGTTTTGCAGCCGTTTTTCGGAATGTTTTTGCGGCAGTCCCAAAAAATCTACAAAGACAGCATCTTTAAGCATCGGAGCAGCTTGCGGATAAATATCTTTTAGTCCTTTGGAAAAATTATGTTTGTCGCCTGTCAGAGAAGCAAACGTGTTATTCTTGAGACAGCGCAGCATTTCTCTTTTGTTCAATCGTTCTCTGTGTGCATAAAGTACATAAAAGATACGTTCTTCAATTGTATTACAAGTGTTAAGTATCTCATAATGATTTGATAACGTGGTTAAATTTAGAAAGTTTGGAAATTGTGCAGATTCAATCTGCACAATTTGAACTGATTCTATTTGTCCAACCCCTGACTGGACAATTTCCGCTTCTGTAATTTGTGCAGTTCCTGACTGCACAAATTGGTTAAGTTTTAATTTTTCAACATATTGCAAAAATTCAGGTGAAGAATAAGTATCATAAAGCGCAACCATAACATAAGCTCCCACTTCCCAAGCGGTAAGCAAATTTTCGTTGTTCACAGTTTGCAAGGCGCGGGAGCGATGCAAAGCAATGATTCCGTGAACTTGCTGAAATTCCTGTGTTGCGATGCTATTGGTGTTATTCATTTCCTGTTTATATATTTTTTAGCAATATCCAAAGCACTATTTGCAACCTCCTTTTCATCCGCAACTGCAATAACAACTTGGTCAGCCACCCAAAGCGTAAGCAACTCCGTTGGATCAGCCTGCAGCAAATCCGCAAGGATAAATACTTGCTTGCGTTTGGCACGACGGTCGCCACGTTCTATTTTGCTATACATGGGCGTATCTATTTCCAATGCTGCGGCTAATTGTCTTTGAAGCAACTGTTTTTCTTCCCTTATTTGTCTTATTCTTTCACCAAATAACATACCATTCTTTTTTTGCTTGACTGTTTTATTTTTGAATTGTCTAATTTCGGACAAAAATACTGAAAATAATTCATTCTATCGGCAAATATTCAAAATAAGTTATCAACGGCAACCATGCATACACAATACGAGGATGATATCAAAAGCATTTGCACCTGTATCGGATGAAGTATTGATAATCCTTTTTGATAACCGGTTAATTCACAGATAAAAGCTTGCAAACTCATCTATTCGGCGCCCAATTCCCTAACATTATGCAGGTAAAACAATACTCTTTTCTACTACTCCAATAAACTACTTGGTGGAATATTAAACCGTTTGGTAAAACACCGGGTAAAATATTTCGGGTCGTTAAATCCTACTTCGTAAGCAATTTGCGAAATGTTCATGTTTCTCGTAACCCGGTTTTTATGGATCAACTCATTGGCAATATTCAGCCGGTAGTTACGGATAAATTGACCGATGGACTGTCCGACAATATTTTGCATCTTTTTGTTGAGCAAGCTTTTGCTGATTCCCATCGCTTCAATAAAATCGGAAGATTCATAATAAGGATTTTGATAGTTGTCCCGAATTACTTCCAATACTTTGCGCATAAACTTCTCATCGCTGGACTCTTCTTCCATTTGCAGCGCCTCAATTTTCATATTTTCTGCGAATTGTTGTTGATAACGTTTCCGGTTTTCAAGGATATTGGAAATGCGAGTAAGTAATAATTCTTCATTAAACGGCTTCATAATATATTCGTCCACTCCGGCATGATAACTTTCGATACGCGCCTCCTGAGCGGTTTTGGCGGTAAGCATCAAAAACGGAATGTGCGAAATGGCGAAATTTTCTTTCACTTTGCGGGAAAGTTCCAAGCCGTCCATGACCGGCATCATCCAGTCGCTGATAATAAAATCTACATTATGAACGGATAACAGGGAAAGCGCTTGGGCTCCGTTTCCGGCCTCTAAAATATTGTATTGTTCCGAGAGAATGGAGTGCATGTAACTGCGCATATCCTTGTTGTCTTCTACAATCAGGATGGTCAATTTGCCCGGAGCAAAATGAGCGGGTACATGCTCTTCTACAATGCCGGTGGGCAAGGAAGCCGTTTTCGTGTCGGCATCGTTCGGACGGAATCCTTCTTCGCGCAGCAAAGGCAGGCTAACATAAAATGTACAACCGTTTTTCCGGTTGTTTTTTACATGAATCGTTCCGCCTTGCAATTGCACAATCCGCTCACAGAGATACAAACCGATGCCTGTTCCGCTTTGCCCGTAAATAGGAAATTTGACATGATTCCTCGATTGATAGAAACAGTCGAATATTTTGGCAATATCTTCTTCTGCAATGCCTGTTCCTGTGTCTTTGATACTCAGGAATAAAGTTTCTTTTTGTGTCGTGCGGTCGATAAATGAGGCGGCATAGAGGCTGACAATTCCGCCGTCGGGCGTGAATTTTACCGCATTAGAAAGCAAATTCATCAGGACTTTCTGCATGGCGTCCTGGTCAAACAAAATATCCGGCTCATGCAGGCGGTAGAATTTTTCAATCCGGATATTCCGGTTTTTGGCAAAAACTTCCAAAGGAAGGAGCAGCGAATTTATAAAATTTAAGAAATTTCCTTTGATATGTACGATTTCCAGTTTGCCGGATTCTACTTTACGGAAATCCATCAACTGATTGACTAACGACAGCAGGTATTTTGAATTTCGCTCCACAAAATTCAACTGTTCGATTACCAGCGGATTTTTGCTCAGCTTCAAAGCGCGTTCGATGGGTCCGATAATCAAGGTAATCGGTGTACGAAATTCATGGGTAATATTGGTAAAAAACGCTAATTTGTCGATAGTCAGTTCCTGAACTTTTTCCGACATTTCAATCAACTCTTTTTTTTGTCGCGTAATTTTTTCGTTTTGCTGATTTTTTAACAGGCGAATACGCCGTTTATACAAATAGAGGATACTGCACCCTGTCAGGAAAATCATCAGCAAAATAAACCAGATGGTTTTGTAAAAAAACGGACTGACAATAATCTTCAGTTCCGTGACCGGAATATCACCCTCTGTCGTCCCTTCGGGAATGTATTTTACCTGAAAAGAATATGCTCCCGGCGGAAGATTGGTATAACCGGCAAAACGGCGGGTAGCAGGTACATCCACCCATTGGTCGTCGAAACCCTGTAAGCGGTAGCTATAAACTGCCGAAACCTGCGGTTCTATATTCAATGTGGAAAATTCCAATGAGAATGATTTATCGCTTTCATGCAAATACAAAGCGCCGGCTATGGATATATCGGTATCAATATATTTATCTCCGGGCAATATTTCTTCATTGGCTACCCACAAGCGCGTAAGAACAACCTTTCCGGTTTGATTTCTCGCAATCAAGCGGTTGGCGTCAATAGCAACCAATCCGTTGAGTCCGCCGAAGTAAAGAATACCGGTATGGGAGCGGCAATAGGCATTCCAATAAAACTGATTGCATGCCAATCCGTCTTCTTTGGTATAATTCGTAAACCGGTTGGTTGCCGAATCAAAACAAGACAATCCGTTATTTGTACTGATCCACAAATGTCCCTTTTCATCGCCCAAAATTCCTTTTATATTGTTGTTTATCAATCCCTGTTTTGTAGTATAAGATACAAAAGAGCCTGAACCGTTCTTTTCCGGCAGGTATTTATAAATCCCGTATCCATTGCTTCCCAGCCACAAAACGCCGTCGTCCGACTGGTAAAAACAAGTAATCTTTTCTATTAAATGCGATTGGGGATCATCTAATTTGTATTTTAAATAACGGTAAGAAAACCGGTTGTCGGAGCGGGAATGTAAATCAATAATGTAAACCCCTTCCATACATCCCATCCACAACTGTCCTTGCCGGTCGATGATCGAACCGACGACTCCGTGTATCGTTTCCACAATATTTTCGGGAAAAGGCATAATGAGCTTTTCTGTTGAAAGGTCGTAAAAGAAAATGCCCGGATTGCAACCGATCCACATACCATTATTGATGGAATCGTAGCAAAGAGCGCCCACAAAATCAACCGAAAAACCCGGATTCGTTTGTGTGGAAATATATTTTATCGCAGGACGTTCGGGGTGTCCTAATTCAAACAGATTCATCCCGTTTCCCCACGTGCCTATCCATAAATGATTGTTCTTGTCTGCGGTAATGGCGCTTACCGAATTATGGCTCAGCCGGGAAGACGATTCGGCGACATAATGCGTAAATTGATTGCTGCCGGGACTTTTTCGATTGACGCCGCCTTCTACCGTGCCCACCCACAAATAGCCGTTTTTATCTTCATAAATAGCATTTACCGGGTTTTTGGACAGACTGTATGGATCATTCTGGTTATAAATAAAATTGTGAACCGATAATTTTTTCGGAGTCACTTTGTTGATGCCTCCCGTTTCGGTACCTACCCAAAGAATATCCCCGTCCACCAATAAACAATTAACAAAATTGGAATTAAGACTGCTCTGGGTAAGCGTATTATCTTGCGTGACGGGTTCAAAGTCGTCAGTAATCGGATTATAAATATTAATACCATTTAGTGTACTCACAATCAACTGTTTGTCATTTGTAATCGCTAAATCGGTTACATAGTTTTGTGAAAGCGAAGATTCTCGGTCTTTTTCATAATGGTATTGTTTAATCAGTTCTTTGTTACGGTTATAGCGGATAAGTCCCCGGTCGGTGCCTATCCACACATCTCCTTCTTTCGCTTTAAAAACAGAGATAAAAACGCCTTCTTCCAATTGTAAAAAAGGAGCGACAAGGCTGGGTTTTAATGTCCGGTTGTCGCCTTGATACAGTTTATAGACCCCGTTTCCCAATCCCGCCCAAATATTTCCGTCTTCGTCCACATCTTGCAAGGCTATCGCCGAAACCTTCAATGGAATGGATGCAAGTGTATAAATTTCCGCAATATCTCCCTTGGAATTAAACCGTATCTTGTGCAAAGAATCGCCGCAATACATCCAAATACATCCTTTCGAATCTTTCAATACGGCAATAGCCTGTTGATTGCTTATATCCGCAAATATTCCGGTCGGATCGTGCGGAATAACCTGCTGTACAATAGCCGGATCCAGAATATCTATTCCTCCTTCGGAAGCAATCCACAAACGTCCGAAATCGTCTTCGCATACATTCCGGATAAAATTACTTTTCAGTTGAACCCGGGTTGTATTCGTATTATAATGTGTAAATTCGTAGCCATCGTAACGGGACAGTCCTCCACCGCTGGTAGAAATCCAGAGGAAACCCCGTTTGTCTTTGTAAATATCATCAATATAGTTGTGCAACAAACCGTTATCCATCATAATATAGGTAATATTGTTGCGCGTAGAAAACAATTCTTGCGTCCAAACCGTATTCACTTCTAAAACGAACGAAGCAAAAAGCAACAAACCGTATCTGAATATCTTCATAGCGTATTATTTTTCGTGAAAACAAAAGTAAAATTTCAAACGTTAAGAATCAAGCATAATTCGTTTTTTTTTATGGGTTGATTTGTTTTGTCCACCATTATTATTCAATAATCTACCTGCATAGTGGGTAGAAATCGTATTTTTGCAGGAAAAAAAGTATTGACGACAATGAATAAAAAAGTATTGACAGGGCTTATCGCACTGATTTTTCTTCTATCTTGTAGTAAACAGATCGTTTTTGTTCCGGTTGATTCCGTAAATTCATGGAAAGATGACTACAAGTCTGTATCTAAAATGGAAAATTACCGGGAATGGGGTACCTACAACGTTCACGACCCGGCATGTAAAAAGTTGGGCGAATACTATTATATGTATTCAACAGACGCTATTTATGTAGATTTTTCAGAAAGAAGAAGCGAAGTCAGAGAGCGGCCAATCCCGTCGGGATACATACAAGTACGCCGTTCCAAAGACTTGATCGACTGGGAATTTACCGGTTGGGCTTTTCCCGAAATTCCGGACGAAGCCGTGCAATGGGTGCGCAGCCATGCTGATGGAAAAGGAGCTACAAACATTTGGGCGCCTTATATTACTCAACACGGAGATACCTACCGGCTTTATTATTGTGTGTCTGCTTTCGGACGAAAAGCTTCTTATCTTGGGTTGGCAGAATCGACTTCTCCCGAAGGGCCTTGGATACAAAAAGGCTGTGTGGTGAAAACCAATGATGATAGCCCGATGAATGCCATTGACCCCACAATTATTACAGATGTGGAAAACGGTAAAATCTGGATGTGCTACGGTTCTTTCTTCGGTGGATTGTATGGCGTGGAATTGGATACGGAAACGGGTTTGACAAAGACAGCCGACGATCAGGGACATCTGATTGCCCGCCGGGCGAATTACAGAATAGACAACTTGGAAGCGCCGGAAATTATTTATCATCCGGAATTGAAAAAATATTTTCTGTTTGTCTCTTACGACCCTTTGATGACCACTTACAATGTGCGGGTAGGGCGTTCGGACAAACCGGAAGGTCCTTACTTCGATTTTACCGGACAAAATTTAAGCGACACGACCAATAATTTTCCGATTTTGACTTCTCCCTACCGGTTCGATAATCATCCGGGATGGGCAGGTACCGGGCATTGCGGCGTGTTAATGGCGGAGGACGGACGTTTTTTCATGTTTCATCAAGCGCGCTTATCTCCTCAAAATGCGATGATGGATTTACATGTAAGGCAGGTGTTTTTCACGCCCGACGGTTGGCCTGTCGTTTCGCCCGAACGGTACACCGGAAGCCAACTGCAACAGTTGAAACCGGCGGATTTAATCGGCGAATGGGAAATAATACGAGTGCTGGAACCTAATAGGGAGCGCAAATTAGAGGCAGGGCAAGTCCTTCCCGGTGAAGGCGGACTGAACGAAAAAGAATGGAACCTGTCTGTGCATCTGGTATTTACCAAAGACGGAATCATCGAAGAAAAAGGGAAATGGAATTTTTCCGGACAACAACAATTGTTGAGTCTGCATTTGGAAGGAGAACCTATTGATAATATCTTTGTCTTTCCCGGACAGGATTGGGAAAATGAAAAAGCAACCATTCTTTTTACCGGCCTGGATAAAAACGGGCGTTCTATCTGGGGAAAAAGAATCAAATAATCGAATAAATATGACAAACTACAAAACACTTTTTTTTGTTTTTGCCTTGTTCATTGGATGGACGGTAAATGCACAAGTCAATGAAATGTTCATTGATATTCAAAAACCGGGAGCGGTTATACAGCCGACCATGTACGGTTTGTTCTTTGAAGACATCAACTATGCTGCGGATGGCGGTTTATATGCCGAATTGGTCAAAAACCGTTCGTTCGAGTTTCCGCAAAACTTGATGGGTTGGCAAACTTTCGGTAAAGTGACTTTGCTCGATGATGGCCCTTTTGACCGGAATCCGCATTATATCCGCTTGTCCGATCCCGGTCATCCCCATAAACGTACCGGCATTGAAAATGAAGGATATTTCGGTATTGGAGTAAAAAAAGGGGAAAGTTATCGTTTCTCGGTGTGGGCGCGATTACCGGAAGGAACGGATGCTTCCCGCCTGCGGATAGAATTGGTAAAACCCAACAGCAACAACGAAATTCACGCTTTTGCCACGCAGACTTTGACCATTGATTCCAAAGAATGGAAAAAATATCAACTCTTTTTGAAGCCGGAAATAACTGAAGCCAAATCGACGCTTCGTATTTTTCTGGATTCTCCCCATCCGGTGGATCTGGAACATGTTTCCCTTTTCCCCACAGATACCTGGCAAGGGCATGAAAACGGGCTTCGGAAAGATTTGGCGCAAGCTTTGGCTGACATTCATCCGGGAGCGTTTCGTTTCCCCGGCGGTTGTATTGTGGAAGGCACAGACTTGGATACCCGTTACAACTGGAAAAACACGATAGGTTTGGTAGAAAATCGTCCTTTGAATGAAAACCGTTGGAACTATACTTTTCCGCACCGTTTGTATTCCGATTATTATCAAAGTTACGGATTGGGCTTTTATGAGTTTTTCCTGTTGTCCGAAGAAATAGGAGCGGAACCGCTGCCCGTGCTGAGTTGCGGCTTGGCGTGCCAGTTCCAAAACGACAAACCGGAAGCCCATGTGCCTGTTCAAGAGTTAAATCCTTACATTCAGGATGCTTTGGATTTAATCGAGTTTGCGAATGGAGATATTCATTCTACCTGGGGCGCCATACGGGCGGAAATGGGACATCCGGCGCCTTTCAATCTAAAACTCATCGCCATTGGTAATGAACAGTGGGGGCCCGAATATCCCGAACATCTGGAACCTTTTGTAAAAGCGATTCGCAAGGCGCATCCCGAAATCCGGATTATCGGCAGTTCAGGTCCTGATTCGGAGGGGAAACAATTTGAATATCTCTGGCCCGAAATGAAACGATTGAAAGTGGATTTGGTCGATGAACATTTTTACCGTCCCGAAACGTGGTTTCTCAGTCAGGGAGCGCGCTATGATAATTACGACCGGAAAGGGCCTGCCGTTTTTGCCGGAGAATATGCCTGTCACGGAAAGGGAAAAAAATGGAATCATTTTTACACTTCGCTCTTAGAAGCCGCTTTTATGACCGGTTTGGAACGCAATGCGGATATAGTGCAAATAGCCACTTATGCGCCCTTGTTTGCCCATGTGGAAGGCTGGCAATGGCGTCCGGATATGATTTGGTTCGACAATCTGAGCAGCGTACGCACGGTGAGTTATTATGTACAGCAACTTTTTTCGCATAATAAAGGAAGCAACGTCCTTCCTTTGACGATGAATCAAAAACCGGTAACCGGAGCGGAAGGACAAAACGGACTTTTTGCAAGCGCTGCCTGGGAGAAAAAAGACAATACGATTATCGTGAAAGTAGTAAACACTTCGGATAAAACGCAATCCGTTTCGCTGAATTTTTCCGGCTTGAAGAAAAAGGAGAGCCTGAGCGCCGGTCGTGTTATTCAACTCCATTCAACCGATTTGGATAAAGACAATACCTTGGAACAACCTTCCGCCATTGTTCCGCAGGAAAGCGCCGTAACCATCAATGGAAATGTATTTAAAGCTGAATTAGAGCCTTATACATTGGCAATTTATACATTTAAACTCAATTGATTTGTCGTACACCCATTGATTTCAAATAGCCTGAAAAAATAACAGATTTTATTAAATAACAAAGGGGCTAAAACCGGAAATAATTCCTAATTTTAGCCCCTTAATTTTTGCGGAAGCGGCGAGATTCGAACTCGCGGTACAGTTACCCGTACGTCAGTTTAGCAAACTGGTGGTTTCAGCCACTCACCCACACTTCCAAGGCTCATGCTGACCTCATTCTTTCGAATTGCGGTGCAAAGATATAAATTCTTTTGATTATTTCAAGTATTTCAAAGGTAAATTTTTTATCTTTGCACGATATTTTTGAATTAAAGAGCTGTAAATGATGAAAAATAAATCTCATAGAATAATTATTTCTACACTGTTTCTCCTTATTTTATCCGGAATTATGCTCATTGGAATCCTGTATTATAAGGTCAATACCCCTTTTTTCAACATCAATGAACCGGTTTATATTTATATCGACGGGAAAAAAGACTACAATCACTTATTATCCGACTTGGAGTCGGCGGCAAAGATAAAAAACCGGACACTTTTCGACCGCTTGGCTTCTAAAATGAATTATCCCGAAAATGTGAAATCCGGGAAATACCGCATTGCTCCGGCTACAACTTGTCTGGAAGCTGTCAGAATGTTCCGCAATGCGCAACAGGTTCCCGTCAAGATTACCTTTAATAATATCCGCCTGAAAAAAGATTTTGCCGAGCGGTTAGGGGAACAATTGATGTTCGGCCCCGAACGTTTATTAGATGAATTGAATAGTCCGTCCGTTTGTAATTCCTTGGGTTTTGACACGATAAACATTGTGACTATGTTTATTCCAAATACTTACGAAATGTATTGGACTATTTCCGCAGACAATTTCCTGCAAAAAATGAAAAAAGAATACGATAAATTTTGGACGCCTGAACGTTTGAAAAAGGCGAAAGAACTTTCATTAAGTCCGCATGAAGTGTCCGTTTTGGCTTCCATCGTGGAAGAAGAAACCGCCGATAAATCGGAATATCCCATTGTAGCCGGATTGTATATCAACCGCTTACGGAAAGGAATGTTGTTGCAAGCCGACCCGACCGTCAAATTTGCCGTGGGCGATGTTACATTGCGGCGAATTTTATTTGCGCATCTGGAAGTGGATTCTCCATATAATACCTACAAACATTCCGGATTGCCTCCCGGACCGATTCGTATTCCGTCTATTTCAGGGATAGACGCCGTATTGAATTATGCGCAGCACAACTATCTGTATATGGTTGCCAAAGAAGATTTTTCCGGCAAACACAATTTTGCAACCAATCTTTCGGAGCACAACCGGAATGCACGGAAATATCAGGATGCGTTGAACCGGAACAATATTCGTTGAATGATTTCTTTATTTTTCTCCAAATAAATCGTACCTTTGCAGGCGAAAAAATAATCATAAAATATAAACAACTATGAGTTATAAAAAAATTACGGCGGAAGAAGCCGCTTGCCTGATTAAAGACAATGATGTCATTGGTTTTAGCGGTTTTACGGCTGCCGGATGTCCCAAAGCAGTAACACAAGCTTTGGCAGTAAGAGCCGAAGCGGAACACGCCAAAGGCAATCCATTGAAAATCGGCATTTACACCGGCGCATCCACCGGCGACTCCATCGACGGCGCTTTAGCCCGTGCTCATGCCATTAAATTTCGTTCGCCTTACCAATCAAACAAAGATTTAAGAACAGAATTGAACAGCCACGGCGCTCATTATTTCGATTTGCACTTGTCTGAATTGCAACAATATCTGCGCTACGGTTTTCTGCCGAAACCCAATTGGGCGATTCTTGAAGCTTGCGACATTACAGAAGATGGTAAAATTTACCTGACATCGGCCGTTGGTATTTCACCAACTGTGGCGCACTTGGCCGATCATATCATCATAGAACTGAACCAATATCATCCGAAAGAATTGGCTGGGATGCACGATATTTACGAAGTGGCCGACCCTCCCGTTCGCCGGGAAATTCCGGTTTACAAACCCAGCGATCGCATTGGTGTGCCGTATATTCAAGTAAATCCTGAAAAAATTGTGGGAATTGTGGATACGAACCTGCCCAACGAAGTGGGCGCTTTCACTCCGTCCGACGAAGTGACCAACCAAATTGGGTTGAATGTTGCCGAGTTTTTGTCAAAGGAAATGAAAGCCGGACGAATCCCCGCCTCTTTCCTGCCGGTTCAATCGGGTGTGGGCAACGTGGCCAATGCCGTTTTGGGCGCTATGGGCGCTAACGAAGATATTCCGCCTTTTGAAGTATATACCGAAGTGATACAGGATTCTGTCGTTCAATTGATGAAAGAAGGCAATGTAAAATTTGCCAGCGGTTGTTCCCTTACCTTGAGTACGCCGGCTTTGGAAGAAATCTATCAAAATTTATCCAAATACAAAGAAAAACTCTTGCTTCGTCCGCAAGAAATTTCCAACTCTCCGGAAGTTGCTCGCCGTTTGGGTCTGATTTCCATCAATACGGCTTTGGAAGCGGATATTTTCGGCAACATCAATTCCACTCACGTAATAGGCACGAAAATGATGAACGGTATCGGCGGTTCGGGCGATTTTTGCCGGAATGCCTACCTGTCTATTTTCACAACGCCATCCACAGCTAAAGACGGTAAAATCAGCGCCATTGTCCCCATGGTTTCTCATGTTGACCACAGCGAACACTCCGTAAAAATCCTTATCACGGAACATGGTATCGCCGACCTGAGAGGTAAATCACCCATTCAACGCGCCGAAGAAATCATCAATAACTGCGTAGATCCGCAATACCAAGATTTGTTCAGGCAATATCTGAATCTTGGACAAAAAGGACACACGCCCCAAAACATGGCGGCAGCCCTCGCTTTCCACGATACCTTTAATAAAAAGGGAGATATGCGATTGACGAATTGGGAAGATTATAAATAATAGACAAAAAGACAAAGAACCGCAAAGAGAAATAATAAAAAAATCTTTGCGGTTCTTTACATTAGCGCTGCCACCGGTGCATGAAATTTACTCATCCAAAAGCCTCGTTATCTTATTCTTTTTTTTCGCCCGAACATAATCAAAAATTTACGGCAGAAAGCATAAACCTGAAAATAGAAAAAGAGCAGGACAATCCAAACAAATTGAATAAAGCCTATACTAAGTTGTAAAAAAAGTTGAATTTTTACGATATTAATCGGTCTAATACCATTTAAATAAACGCATTCCGGCGACAAAACAAATAATGCCCAAGAGAGAAAGGGCAATCGACGGCGAAAGAATTTCCATCCACCCTGCTCCTTCGTTGAATATGCTCCGGATACCGTCTGCAAGTGCGGTCAGCGGCAAAACCTTAATTACACCGAGGCTCCATTCCGGGAAATTATGATAGCTGAAAAAGATGCCCGACAGCAACATCATTGGCATCTGTACGGCATTGATCCAGCCCGTTCCGACTTCCGTTTTGGATGTTCGGCAGGAAATCAGTACGCCGATGCCGGTAAAAGCCAAATTTCCGGCCAAAAACAAAACAATCAATGCGCCGATATTTCCTTGAATCTGAATATCGAATATCAGCCATGCGAAAAAGAGAAGTATTAAAGCTTCAACCACATTCATCAAGATTCGGACAAACATCAGGGCAATGAGGAAATTCGACTTTTTCATCGGGGTGGCCACCATGCGCCGCAACAATTTTTGCGAGCGCCGTTCGATAATCGTATAACTGACTCCCCACATAATCGAACCCATGACGCCGAAAGCAATCAATCCCGGAATCAAGAAATCAATATAACGTACCCCTTTCAGCGTCAATGGTTTTATTGCTGTTTGCCCGGTATCGGCAATGGAAGCGGGCGATTTCATCAAAGAAGATAGTTTCATGTAAACCAACTGGGCTTGCGAATTATGCGGGTCGAAATGATAAACCGCTTTACCCAGCGAATCGGCAACAATCACATCGGCTTCGCCCCGTTTTAAGGAAACAATAGCCGGTTCCCATTCGCTGCGGACAAAATTAAATTCCGTATTGCCTAAGGTTTCATCCGTAATTTTCCAAGTATAAATGGTTTTTCCTTTGCTTTCAGTTTGATGCGCATAAATATGGAGCAAAGAATCCAATTCCGTCTGGTTTTTCCCAACGAGCATTACATGAAATTTCGATTCGGCAGTCTGCGTAAAAGCAAGTCCCAATCCGATGGAAATAAGCACCGGAAAAAGCATTCCCCAGAAAAGCACTTCCGGTTCGCGGACGGTTTCTAAAAACTGTGCAATGGTAAGGCGATATAATTGATTGTTTTTTAACGATTTCATACGAAAATAATTTGAAAATTTTAATCTTTTTTTTACAATAGTACAGTCTGGTTATCCTTTAATGTTTTTCCGGTCAGACTGATAAACAATTCGTCCAGATTGCGTGCATTTTCGTCCAATAAATCTTCTAATTTTCCTTCTTTCAATATTTTTCCTTCATCAATAATGATAATATAATCGCATAAGGATTCCGCTTCTTCCATATAATGCGTGGTAAGAATCAAAGTTGTTTCGCCCTGGTCTTTCAAGGCTTTCAAAATATTCCATAAATCCAAGCGGGAATGTGGATCCAATCCGGTGGTGGGTTCATCCAGAAAGAGCACTTGGGGATGATTCAGCAGCGCCACAGCCAAAGCGAGCCTTTGACGTTGTCCGCCCGAAAGGGTTCCTACGGGAGACTTTTGTTTACTTTCCAATCCGGTCAGTCCGATGACTTCGTTTACCCGCTCATCGCCCAATTCAAAAAAGCCGGCAAAGAGAATCAAGGTCTCATAAACCGTCAATTTTTCGGAAAAACGGGTTTCCTGCAACGACAAACCAATGATTTTACGAAGTTCCTTTTCCTGCTTTTGCCAAGTTTTCCCTTGAATGATAATTTCTCCACTATCCGGCTTCCGCAGTCCTTCCATCATCTCCACCAAAGTCGTTTTTCCGGCGCCGTTCGGGCCAAGTATCGCCACAAACTTGCCGGGTTCTATGGCAAGAGATATGCCACGTACAGCTTTGACATCCTTGAATGATTTAAAAACGTTATTAACGGCTATTTGAAGCATAATATCTAAAAAATCAAATTATAATTCCGTTGCAAAGATAGACATAAATTTGAGTTTACAAATCCTTTGTTTGGTCATATTTTTTTACTAATTTTGCACTTTGAATAAAACAAACAGACCGATATGATTAATAAAATCAATGTGTTATTAGTAGAAATCCGTGATTTGAAGGTAAATAACAGCGAAGAAATCGAAGCATTGCGTATTAAATATTTGAGTAAAAAAGGGGAAATCACTTCTTTAATGAATGATTTTCGCCATGTAGCTGCCGAGGAAAAAAAGATCCTCGGACAAAAACTGAATGAACTCAAAGAGCAAGCGCAGAAAAAAATCAATGAACTGAAAGCCGGTTATGAAAACCAAAGTTCATCGGACGACAGCATCGACTTGAGCCGGACTGCCTATCCTTATCATGTAGGAACGCGGCATCCGCTTTCCATTGTGAAACAAGAAATTTGCGATATTTTCGGCCGTTTGGGATTCAGCATCGCCGAAGGCCCTGAAATCGAAGACGACTGGCATGTTTTTTCATCGCTGAATTTTGCGGACGACCATCCGGCGCGTGATATGCAAGACACTTTTTTTATTCAACAAGGCATAGACACCTTGCTGAGAACGCACACTTCGTCCGTTCAAACGCGGGTAATGGAGAAAACCCAACCGCCTATCCGCATCATTTGTCCGGGTCGCGTTTACCGCAACGAAGCCATTTCTTATCGGGCGCATTGTTTTTTCCATCAGGTAGAAGCTTTATATATTGATAAAAATGTTTCTTTTGCCGATTTGAAACAGGTTCTGCTATTTTTTGCCAAAGAAATGTTCGGCCCGGATACCAAAATCCGCCTTCGCCCTTCGTTTTTCCCGTTTACCGAGCCAAGCGCCGAAATGGACATCAGCTGTAATCTTTGCGGCGGAAAAGGTTGTCCATTCTGCAAACACACCGGCTGGGTAGAAATTTTGGGTTGCGGAATGGTCGATCCCAATGTCTTGGAAAATTGTGGAATCGATTCCAAAGTTTATTCGGGTTATGCTCTGGGCATGGGAATCGAGCGAATTACCAACCTCAAATATCAGGTAAAAGACCTGAGAATGTTCTCAGAAAACGATGTAAGGTTTCTGCGGCAATTTGAGGCGGCAACTTAAAAAGACCTTAAGGACTTAAAGTCTTTAAAATTATAAAATTACAATGACAAAACAACAAAGATACACCGCCGTCATCTCTTGGTTTCAACAAAATATGCCAAATCCGGAAACTGAGTTGCATTACACCAGCCCATTTCAGTTGCTGATTTCGGTAATACTGGCCGCCCAGTGCACCGACAAGCGAGTCAATTTGATTACTCCTGCGTTGTTTGAGGCCTATCCTACCCCCGAAGCTTTGGCGGTATCCAACAAAGATGCTGTTTTTGAATATGTTAAAAGTGTTTCCTACCCCAATAACAAAGCCAACCATTTGGTAAAAATGGCGCAAATGTTAATGGCGGATTTCGATGGAGAAGTTCCTTCCACCGTAGAAGATTTGATGAAATTGCCGGGAGTCGGCAAGAAAACGGCCAATGTGATTGCTTCGATTGTATTTAAGATTCCGGCTTTGGCCGTCGATACGCATGTTTTCAGGGTTTCCAACCGCATCGGATTGACCGATAATTCTAAAACGCCTTTGGAAACGGAAAAGGAATTAAACAAATACATTCCCAAACAGTTGTGGTCTACGGCGCATCACTGGCTTATCCTGCATGGCAGGTATGTCTGTACGGCGCGTAAACCAAACTGCGGAGAATGTGGACTGAAAGCGTACTGCAAATATTATTTCAACTCAAAATCTACGGTCGATTTAATATCTGCTGAAGATGTTCCGATGTAAACCGTGAATTTTCCGGGTTCGGCAACCCAATCGTGCTTCTTGTCGTCGAAGAATTTCAAATCATTTACCGAAAGGGTAAAAGTAATCGTTTTTTCTTCTCCGGGCGCAAGATTTACTTTGTCGAATGCTTTCAACTCTTTTATCGGCCGAACCAAATAGGATTTTTCATCGCCGACATACAACTGAACCACTTCTTTTCCGGCTCTGTCGCCTGTATTTTTTATTGGCACGGATACCGTTAATGTTTCATTTTCGAGGATGGATTTACGGGAAATCGTTGCTTTTCCGTAAGTGAATTGCGTATAACTCAAACCGTGTCCGAATGGAAATAAGGCTTTTATTTTATTTTTATCAAACCAACGATAACCGACAAAAATGCTTTCATGATATGTTTCTTCCTTATTAACACCCGGATAATCGCCCAGCGTATGCGCGCCTACATCGGTCAATCTTACGGGAAAAGTAAAGGGTAGTTTACCGGAAGGATTTACCTCTCCGACCAACACGTTTGCTAAAGCATTACCAGCTTCGGACCCCGCATACCAAGCTTCCAGAATAGCCGGCGCTTCATTTACCCAAGGCATCGCAACCGCGTTACCGGAAATAATAACTACCACCAAATTCTTGTTGGCTTTCGCCAAAGCGCTTATCAAAGCATCTTGTCCGTAAGGCAGACCCAATCCCCTGCGGTCGCCGCCTTCGGAATCCTGATGGTCGTGTTTGTTCAAACCGCCTACGAAAACCACATAATCGGCGCCTTGAGCCACTTGACAGGCTTCGGCAATCAATTCTTCCGGAGAACGTTTATCCGTGAGGTCTTGCTCCGATTTCAAACCATCCTGTACGGCAGTGGCTTCCCCGACATACCCGCGGGCATAAATTACTTCGGCTTTCGACCCTACTTTATTTTTGAGACCATCCAAAGGCGAAATTTCGTATTTTGCTTTCAATGAAGAACTTCCTCCGCCAATCGTCATCTTCTTAAGAGCATTTTCTCCAATCACGGCAATTTTTTTCGTTACATTCAAATCGATGGGTAAAACTTTATTTTTATTTTGCAAAAGCACAATGCCTTCTTCGGCAATTTGCCGTCCCGCCAATCCGTGTTCGGGCGTGGCAAACGAACCAAAAGGCCGGTTTCTATCCATCGTTGTGCGGAAAACCATCCGGAGAATGTTCCGTACTTTCTTGTCAACTTCTTCTTCTTTGACTTTTCCCGATTTTATTAAATTTAAAAACGGATCGGCTAAGTAATAACTGTCGTAGGCATTCGATTTTCCTTCACTCAAGCCATCCGTCCAAGAACCAAACTCCATATCTAAACCATGATAAATGGCTTGTTCTGTGTCATTTACTCCACCCCAATCGGAAACAACCACACCATCGAAACCCCATTCTCCACGAAGGATATCATTCAACAAAAATTCATTTTGGCAAGCCCATTGTCCTTTGTAGCGGTTGTAAGAACCCATGATAGCCCAAGCTTTTCCTTCCGTTACAGCTGCTTTGAAAGCGGGTAAATAAATTTCGTACAAAGCCCGGTCGTCCACCACCACATTGACGGTGTGACGGTCAACTTCCTGATTATTCAAAGCAAAATGTTTCACGCAGGCGGCAACGCCATTTTGCTGTACACCTTGTATATAAGGAATAACCATGCGAGACGACAAATAGGGGTCTTCGCCCATATATTCAAAATTCCGTCCGTTGAGGGGGGTGCGGTATATATTAACGCCGGGGCCTAACAATACATTTTTGTTGCGGTAACGGGCTTCTTCACCAATGGATTTTCCGTAAAGCTTTGACAATTCTGGGTTCCATGTAGCTGCCAGACTGGTTAAGGCCGGAAATGCCGTACAGGAATCGTTGGTCCATTTTGCCTGATCCCACTCGTCCCAATAAACTTCTGCGCGAATTCCATGCGGGCCGTCCGTCATCCAGTTTTCAGGGATTCCCAAGCGGGCTACACCCGGGGAACTGAATTTGGACTGGGCATGTACCATTTTTACTTTTTCTTCTAAGGTCAAACGGGACAATGCGTCTTCAATCCGTTGTTCAATCGGTTTGGAATCATCCAAATACACCGGTAATTTAGTTTGTGCTGCTACCGAAAAACTAAATGCAACACTTAACAGCAAGCAAGTAATAATTTTCATTTTGTTTTTTTATGTTTTTATGTTCATACAAAACCCGCATCCAATCCTGCCTTTCGGCACAATTTGGGTATGCGGGTTTCATATATATTAGAATTATAAAATGCAAAAGTAAATATTTTTATTGATACCGCAAAAACAAAATGCGGAAGTCAGCGATTCAGGGATTAAAAAACGATCATCCATAATCAATCCTCTCTTTTAGCAAGAGCAAAAACGTCCCCCTCCTGTAAAATAACAAGAGTAAATAGTAATTATGTATCCCATCGTGTCTGTGTCGTAAATTTATTAGAGATTATTTATTGAATGTTAGTCTTGACTTCGGGAGCAAGTTCGCGTAGAACATCCGCTGAGGTGTCTTGATGAGGGAGCGGAGAGCAGGGGAAGTAAATCCTCGAAACGGTGTTTGAGGACATGTTTGTACTTGGACAAAAGTTTTTGTCCCCGATCCTGTGATGATGTTTTTTTTCTCTGTTCTTTCTTCAGAGCGAAAACCGGGAAATAATGGAATGCAGTTTCTTTGAATAATAAATGCGTTTACCATGCAATAAAATCGCATTTGATTTGCGTTATAAATGCATATAAATCGCCGGGAAGAGTGTAATTTTATACTCAAAAACAGGGGAAAATAAATATGCAAAAAATCTAAAAAAAGCACACATATTTCTTTGTAATTCAATAAATTATTGCTATCTTTGCAGCAGTAAAAACAACAGCCGCAAGGCACAGTTATCACAACTTCCTTGCGGCTTTAATTTTTAAAATATGAAAGAACACTGTAGTTAGAAGCTCAGCCTCCAACAAAGGGGCGAAAGCCCCTCCTGCGCGCTCTTGGGCTGCAAATTTAGCCGGAAATATTTATTTATGCAAGATTTATATCTCTTTTATTTTCAATTAATTATTTTTTAGCTCTGAATCGCTACCGAATCGCTGTGGTTTAGAGAGAAATATCAGGATGTTCAGAAAAAAGTTGTATTTTTGCCGAAAAATTGCAAGACACTCAAATGATAAGTTATGATGTTGGATGAATGAATAAAACAGTTGCGCGAAGAGCGACAAATGTCACAGCGAAAGTATTGATACTGCCTCGTATTGTAAAATGGAGATGCTTTTCAAACGATAAACTAAGAATGATATGGAAATTGCGAAAATAAAAGAAAACAGCGAACAATTATTGTTTGGAATAGAGCAGTTGATTGAGCAAACAGGCAGGCAAGTTGCGGTGTATCTAAACACCACAATCAGCCGTCTGTATTGGTCTATCGGCAACTATATTATTACTGAAATACAGTATGAAGCCTATTCACAATACGGACAGCAAATTGTGGCGACACTGTCGCAAACATTGACCGAAAAATATGGGAAAGGCTATACATATTCCGCATTGAGACGGATGATAAGAGTAGCAGAAACATTCGATGAAAAAATGTTGGCGACACTGTCGCCAACATTGAGTTGGAGTCATTTTATCGAACTGGCTTATATAGAAAATAGTACCAAACGGCTGTTTTACCAACAAATGTGTGTCGCCGAAAAGTGGAGTCTTCGCACGCTCAGGCAAAAAGAAAACACTATGCTTTTTGAACGCACCGCCATTGCAGCAAAGCCCGAAGATGTTATTTTACAGGAATTACAAAATATTGACAACCAAGATTTAAGTCCCGATTTGGTTTTCAAAAATACTTATGTGCTTGACTTCTTGGGTTTGAGCGGTTATTATTCCGAAAAAGACCTCGAAGATGCCATTCTGCACAATTTGGAGCAGTTTATTATGGAACTCGGTCAGGATTTTGCTTTTGTGGAACGACAAAAACGCATTCCCATTGACAGCGTTGATTATTCGCTCGACCTGCTTTTCTTTCACCGAAAACTGAATCGTTTAATTGCTATTGACCTGAAACTCGGCAAGTTTCAACCCAAATACAAAGGGCAAATGGAACTCTACCTGAAATATCTGCAAAAGCACGACCAACAGCCTCACGAAAATTCGCCTGTCGGCTTGCTGCTTTGCAGCGAGGGCAATACGGAACACATTGAACTGCTGATGCTTGACGAAAAGAATATAAAAGTGGCTCAATACCTAACCGCCTTGCCCGACAAGCAATGGTTTATTGATAAACTTAATAAATCTATTGCTATTGCACAGGAGAATGCGAAATCGGCAGGGGAAGCATTGAAAATGGCAAAAAAAATATAGATAAAAATGGACAATATGACTTTTGACAAAATAATAGAATTCTCGCCCGAAAATCAAAAAGTTTTTGATGAATTAAAAGTGAAATGTATAAAGGGCGAAATCGTGCCTTATGTGGGTGCGGGTATGTCTGCTTTTGCAAGATTTATACCGATTTTAAAAGGTAGAAATTTATTTCCAACTTGGGAAGGTTTGTTAAAAGAAAAATATAAAGAGTATTTTAATAGAGAACTGCCAAAAGATTTAATAGATGCTGCTGAAGAAATAGAACAGAAAATGGGAAAGGAAAGTTTTTATGAGTACATTCGTGTTACAATGGGAGGCAACCTAAATAATACAGAATGGGAAGTAATTTTAAATCATGCAGAAAGTCAAGCAGTATTTTTTATTCCAAAATTATTTAGAAGTGCTATCATTACAACCAACTTTGACCAAATTCTTGAAAAAATACACATAAAACAAGAGAGTGAGATTCCTGTTGCTTTTCCAAATAATACACAAGAACTTGAAGAGGTAATAGATAACAGAAAACGACTTATTTATAAAATTCACGGTTGTGTATCTGATGCTCAAAACATTGTGCTTGCCAAAAGTAGATACGGAGCAGTTTATAGCCCAAGTTCTGACCTTGTACATTCATTGACAAAATTATGTTCTGGTTTTCATTTCTTGTTTCTTGGTTGCAGTTTAACTTTAGACGAAAATGACGGAACAAAAGATTATTCAACAAAATTATTGTTAGACGCACAAGGGAAAAGCCAAATGCCCCACTACGCAATAATTGAATGTAAAGAAAATGCAACCGAAGATGAAATAAGGGCAAGACGAGCAGAACTTGAAAGAGAGCATATTTTTCCTATTTTATACAAATATAAAGGACATAATTCTATAATAATCATTATGCAAAAAATTTTAACCGAATATGAAAATCAATTATTTCAAGTTCCGCCTTATAGTTCGGAATTTATAGAACGTAAAGATAGTGTTATACGAAAGATAGAAAACAAACTAAATAACGAAAAGACAACAGCACTTACTCTTACTGGTTTTGGCGGAGTTGGTAAAACAAGAATAATGAGTGAATATGCAAACAAAAAAACAAATGAATACAAGCATATTATTTGGTTTAATGCACTTTCTGCTGATAATGTTCGTGAAGAAATACGAAGATTTGATATAAAAGAAAAATTAATAGTAGAAACCGAAAAGGATACTGACTTAATTTTTCGAGTATTCAAAAATTGGTTAAAAGAAAATGATAATTGGTTATTTCTGCTTGACAATGTTGAGCATTACAAAGATATTAAAGTGTTTTTTGATTTTGACAAAACGATTTCAGGGAAACGGCATATTTTAATAACCTCGCGCAGAGATAAACAAGAATTTCCCGATATTACAGATATTCCAATTTCAACATTTGAATTGGAAGAATCGCGAAGATTTTTAGAAACTCATACCCAAAAAACGCCTGATGAATATGCAGATAAAATACACGAATTGCTTGGCGGGCTTCCGCTTGCATTGGAACAGACAGCAGCATATATCAACGAAAGGAATAAAGAAACAACAATATCTTATAAAGATTACTTTGATTTATTGGAAAAAGACGGGACACTTAAAATTTTGGGCAAAGGCGACCCCGAAAGATATTATTCCGCTTCGGTTGGTGCGACTTATAATATTTCAATACAAAGGATTAAAAACGAATCGGCTAAACAACTATTACACCTTTGCGCTTTTTTTGCACCCGACAATATACACAGTGAATGGTTTGTAAAAGCAAACGGTGTTTTGCCTGACAAATTAAAAAACGACGTACAAAATGAAACTAATTTTGCTGAAATCAAAAAAGACCTGCAAGCATATTCTTTAGTGAGAATAGATAACAGCGAAAGAATAAGTATGCACAGATTATTGCAAGAGGTGATACGAAAATCACTTGAAGAGGAACAGGGAAAGTGGGTTGATAATTGTGTAAAAATAGCCAATAAACTTGTTTATAGAAATTTTTCAAAATCCACTTCGGTTACTGATTTTCAAAATTTGCATCCCCATATTAATAACTTAATAAATTGTATTTCTGTAGAAAATCAATTAATTGATTTATCATTGCTTTATAGATTTATGGGCGATGGCAAAAGATATATGAGTGATTATGAAGAATCTAATGCATGGTACACAAAACTACAAAACAAACAAGAGAATCAACCATATAATTCCAATTTAGCTTCAACCTATAATGCAATTGCTGAAAATCATATGTATATGGACGAATTCAAAAAGGCATGGATTTTTAACAGAAAATCACAAGCTGTATATGAAATGATGCCCGACAACAATGCTGAATCAGTTTCTGACATTTTCAATGATTTTGGAATTATCCGTTATAGACAAGGAAAATACAAACCTGCCATTTGGTGGTACAATAGAGCATTACATATTAGGGAAAAAACTTTAGGCAAGTGTGATAAGACGGCAAGTACATATTTGAATATTGGAGCATGTTATTACAAATTAGGCAAACTTGAGGAATTTATAAAAGTCACTAAAATAGCCAGTAAAATGTATGAAGATACAGTGGGAATGACAGATTCACACACATATCTTTCATATAGTAACTTAGCATTAGGTTATTCCGAAATGGGTAATCCCCCAAAGGCAATTGGTATATATGACAAAGTAATTCCAATCTATGAGGAGAAATTTGGTGAACGCCATGCCGAAACGGCTAAACTATATCATAACAAGGCAAAAGCATTATTAGCAGATAAACAGTACAAAGAAGCAATAGATTTAGTAAACAAAACCATTTTAATAAAAGAAGATAAACTTGGTTTATATCATACTTCAACAGCAAATAGTTATTTTTTAAAAGGGCAGATTTGTTGTCAGCAAACAAATCCAGACTTTGATATTTCGCTTATCTTTTTTTTGACATCATATAAAGTTCGTTTATCTAAATTGGGTAAAAGCAATTTGGACACACTTGAGAGTATAAAAGAAATGATAGGCGTATATAAAGAAACAAATAATTCCATAACTTTTGGTGAATGGCTAAAAGAAAAAATGAAATAAATATTATGCCCTCACCTCAAAACATAGAACCCAATAAACTACCGCAAAAGCCCAATCAGTTTATCATTTTCAAAACCGAAGATGCTCAAATTTCGGTAGATGTGCGTTTTGAAAGCGAAACGGCGTGTGAAGGAAAAACGCAGACAAAAGAGGTAGGATGAAAAAATTAAAAAGAATAACACAATGGATAAAGAATTAAAATCTTTTGAAGATATACGTCAAATTACAGATACCGGTAAAGAATATTGGTTAGCACGCGATTTGCAAAAACCGCTTGGTTATGACAAATGGGAAAACTTCTCAAAAGTCATAGACCGTGCAATGCTTGCCTGCGACACTTCGGGATTTGATGTTTCGGAACATTTTCCTGCCGTCAGGAAAACGATAGAAATGCCTGTTGGGGAACAGTTCGGTTCACGGGGTTTTCCCGATGTCAGGAAAACCCCGAATACAGGGTTAGGTTTTCCCGATGTCAGGAAAACCAAAAATATCGTTGATTACCAACTTTCTCGCTATGCCTGCTACTTGATTGTTCAAAATGGCGACCCTCGAAAAGAGCAAATCGCTCTGGGGCAAACCTATTTTGCCATTCAAACATACCGGCAGGAACTAAACGATAAATACAATCAACTTGCCGAAGACAAGAAACGCCTGCTATTGAGAGGCGATATTAAACAGATGAATCAACTTCTTGCAGAAGCCGCAAAAGGTGCAGGCATTATTTCCAACGAAGAGTACGCCGTATTTCAAAATCGTGATTATCAGGGCTTATACGGCGGACTTTCGGTTGCCGATATTCATTACAAAAAGCAACTTGACGAAAAAGATAAAATCTTGGATTTTATGGGAAGCGAAGAAATGATTGCAAACTTGTTTCGTATTTCTCAAACACAAAGCAAAATTACAAGGGAAAATATTAACAATAAAGAACTTGCAAGTTATGCCCATTTCACCGTTGGGAAAGAAGTAAGAGAGGCAATAATGCGGCTTGGCGGAGTTATGCCCGAAGATTTACCAACACCCGAAAAAGGAATTATAGCACTCGAAAAAGAGGCAATAAAAAAATTGAAAGAGAAAAATAAGGAAATAATGACAGATGAATAATAATTAAATTTTATGCCCTCACAACAAAACATAGAACCCAATAAATTCCCCGAAAAGCCCAATCAGTTTATCATTTTCAAAACCGAAGATGATAAAATTTCGGTAGATGTGCGTTTTGAAAGTGAAACGGCGTGGCTCACTAAACCACGCAAGGGAGTGGAGAAAACAGGTTTTCCTGATGTCGGGAAAACCAAAAAAAATTCCCGTAGGGAAACGAAGTTCGGCGTTAGCCAATATCGTTCGGTAGAAAGGTCAAAACACGTTACCGCCCTGCATTCCGTAGGAATGCAAAGCTCGGTAGAAACGGCGAAATACCCACCTTTGACAACATTCCGTAGGAATGTAAGCAATGAAATATCAAAATAAAATATATGGCAAACTTCGGATATGTTTACATAATGACTAATAAAAACAAGACAACGCTATATGTTGGCGTTACGAATGACTTGTGCCGTAGAATTTACGAACACAAAAATCATTTAATAAAAAACTCATTTACAGATAAATACAATCTTGAATATTGCATTTATTACGAAGAAATAGCGTATTTCGATTTGGCAATAAAGAGAGAAAAAGAGTTGAAAGGTTGGAATCGGGCAAAAAAAGAGGCGTTGATAAACAAGAAAAATCCTGATTGGAAAGTGTTGGTTACGGAAAGAGGGTTTGTGCGCAACCAACAACAGATTCTTCGCTTCGCTCAGAATGACGGCACCATTTGGGATAATAAAGGCGAGGGAGTCGGCGGCTTCGCCGCCGACTCCCTCGCCCCCTCCTCTATAGTAGCGAATTGTCATTCCGAACGTAGTGAGGAATCTCCCCAAAGACGCACAACCTTTAGTAATTCATAATAGAGTATCTTTGCATTAAAAAAATTAAATTATGCCCTCACCTCAAAACAGAGAACCCAATAATCTCCCCGAAAAGCCCAATCAGTTTATCATTTTCAAAACCGAAGATGATAAAATTTCGGTAGATGTGCGTTTTGAAAGCGAAACAGCGTGGCTCACTAAACCACGCAAGGGAGTGGAAAAAACAGGTTTTCCTGAGGTCGGAAAAATCAAAAAAAATTCCCGTAGGGAAACGAAGTTCGGCGTTAGCCAATATCGCTCGATAAAAAGGTCAAAACACGTTACCGCCCTGCATTCCGTAGGAATGCAAAGCTCGGTAGAAACGACACAATATCCACCTTTAATAACATTCCGTAGGAATGTAACCAATGAAATATCAAAATAAAATATATGGCAAACTTCGGATATGTTTACATAATGACTAATAAAAACAAGACAACGCTATATGTTGGCGTTACGAATGACTTGTGCCGTAGAATTTACGAACACAAAAATCATTTAATAAAAAACTCATTTACAGATAAATACAATCTTGAATATTGCATTTATTACGAAGAAATAGCGTATTTCGATTTGGCAATAAAGAGAGAAAAAGAGTTGAAAGGTTGGAATCGGGCAAAAAAAGAGGCGTTGATAAACAAGAAAAATCCTGATTGGAAAGTGTTGGTTACGGAAAGAGGGTTTGTGCGCAACCAACAACAGATTCTTCGCTTCGCTCAGAATGACACTCTGCGAAGCGTGAGTGATGGAGGAAGTAGTGGCGGCGAAGCCGCTACTACTTCCTCCTCTCCCTAAAACGGCGAATGTCATTCCGAACATAGTGAGGAATCTGCCGAAAACCATTCGCATGTTACGGATGAGATTCTTCGCTTCGCTCAGAATGACGGCACCATTTGGGTTAATAAAGGCGAGGGAGTCGGCGGCTTCGCCGCCGACTCCCTCGCCCCCTCCTCTATAGTAGCGAATTGTCATTCCGAACGTAGTGAGGAATCTCCCCAAAGACGCACAACCTTTAGTAATTCATAATAGAGTATCTTTGCATTAAAAAAATTAAATTATGCCCGAACAACAAAACATAGAATACAAATCCTCATGGCACGACGATTATCTGAAATGGATATGCGGCTTTGCCAATGCGCAAGGCGGCAAAATCTATATTGGCAAAAATGATGTCGGTGCAGTCGTTGGCGTGGAAGATTACAAACGCCTGATGGACGATATTCCAAAAAAAATCAAAAACTTGATGGGAATTACCGCCGAAGTAAACCTCTTGTAGGATGACGACAAGCATTTTATCGAAATTATTGTGCAGCCTTATTCCGTTCCTATTTCTTTGCGCGGCACTTCGCGAAATGTTGCTCAACGCTTGTACACCGTAATTATATGGGCAGTTTTATTCAAATCCGTGTGTATGATGATAAAATCAATATCTGGAACGGAGGAATGTTGCCCGAAGGTATCAGTTTGGAATCGTTGCGACGTTCTCATTCGTCAAGACCGCGCAACCCGCTTATTGCCGATGTGTGTTTCAATTGAACGAGCGACAAATCAGAGCCGTGGAATATGTAAAAGAAAAAGGGAAAATCACTAATAAAGAGTACCAAGAAATAAATGAAATTTCTGAAAGAACGGCTTCTCGTGAAATATCGGAACTTGTAAAAGCAAGCATATTAGAACAGGCAGGCTCATTTGGTGCAGGTAGTTTTGGCACCTTGAGATTACACACAAACTGTTCCATCTTGCCTTTATTGGAAATCACTTGTCTTGCTAAACAAGTTTTCCATTCACAAACTTCTCCATAAAACTGTCCCTGTAACGGCTGCCGATAGCCAGTTCGTGCGTGCCTATATAAATGTCATTTACATCGAAGGAATCAATCTTCTCCAGGTTTACGATGTATGACTTGTTGGTACGCAGGAATATTTTCGGTGGAAGTTGCTCCTGAATGGCTTTCAGCGTATGCTTCGTAATGATTTTCCGGTCTGCCGTTTGAAAGACTACGTAATCCTTCAAACCCTCGATAAACAGGATGTCGCGGAAATGGATTTTGAAGTAGCGACGGTCTGACTTCACGAAGATATGCTCCTGCGTAATGGTTTCCACGCTGCTTTTCTGTGATTTGTCCTGCAAGAGTCGCAAGTAATCGCAGGCTTTGGAAACAGCTTTTTGGAAACGTTGCGGTTCAATGGGCTTCAGGAGATAATCCACAGCATCGAGTTCATAACTGTCCACCGCATATTCGGGATAGGCGGTAGTGAATATCACTAAAGTGTTGTCCCTGACGGTACGGGCAAACGTTATCCCGTCCGTGCCGGGCATACGGATGTCGAGGAATACCAAATCAACGGGATGGTCGAGCAGGAAATTTCCTGCCGATTCGGCATCTCCGAAACTTCCCGACAAGTCCAGCGCCGGGGTATCTTCCACCAGCAGGCGGATAGCTTCGCGGCCTAAAGGTTCGTCATCAACAATAATACAGTTCATATCTTTTTATATTTAAGTTCAATACTTAATTGCACCGTGTAGGAGGTTTCGTTTTCGGTTATCTCCAGCCGATACCTGTTTCCATACAGCAAATCGAGGCGGCGGCGCACATTGGGAAGCCCCAGTCCCCCGGCTTCGTCCTTACGCATCGGGCGGAGCGGTTTGGAATTGACACACCCAAAACACAAATTGTCGTTTTCCCTGGCAAACCGCAGCTGGACGAAAGAGAGGTTACGGTTGTCGTTGTTGTGTTTCACGGCATTTTCCACAAAGGGAATAAACAACAGTGGGGGCAGTGAAATTTCTTCTACGCCGTCGTCTGCCGTGATACTGAACTCGAAATTATCCCGCCGCAGCTTTTCGAGGTTCAGGTAGTCGGCCAGGAAACGCATATCATCACCAAGTAGTATGGATTGCTTCGTGAAGCCACGGAACTGATATTGCAGCATGTTGCTCAATTTATGGAGGACATTAGCCGCTTCGTCGGGATTTTTCTTTGTCAGGACGATAATGTTATTGAGCATGTTGAACAGGAAATGCGGGTTCACCTGATTTTGCAACTGTTCCAGTTCCGAGCGCAGTCTTGCCGCTTCGAGTTCGGCGATATGCCGCTCGTTCCGCACCCAATACCGGAAAAGAATCAGAAAACTCACGCAAATTATCGGGAAACTTATCTTGACAACATTGCTAACGACAAAAAGTACCTGCATCCATACGGGGAAATACACGTTGTTACCGGCTATCTTCAGAAAATAAGCCACCGCCGGTATTACAGGTATGAGTACCGACAGCGCCAGAAACGTCAGGTAAGCGCCCGTCCTGTTCCGCATCATCAATTTCGGCATTAATACATGGATATTAAAATATACCAGGCTTATAAAAATAAACACTGATGGTAGCCTGGACAGGAACGACGACCATGTTCCATCGAAATCGCCGTATGCTATCAGCATGAAAACCGTTATCATCAGCAGATGCCGTTGTATGCGATAACGTTTCTCCGTCAAAAAATTCATGGCGGGCGATGACAGATTGAACGTTTGTGCGGACAGTTCTTGCGGTATATTATGCCGCTTGTGTTCACTTTCGTACAGTTGACGACGGAGCAATTTGCTTAACTCCATCAACAGGGAGGATGCTTCGGAAGGCGATTGCCGGACAATAGCAGCCGTCTTGTCGAGCGTTCCGAACAATGCCTCGGAATCAATCCGTGTCCTGACTTTTTCCAGTTCGCTCCGGGCGTTTTGTTCTTCCAAATCACGCATCCGCTTGCCCGACTGATTCCAGAGATGCAGGAAGATAACAATTGCCGTACCTGCCACGCTGACAAAATAGGCTGTAATGGCAGACAGTACTTCGAAAAACAGACTGCGGCTTTCCGAAAAATACCAGTATTCTTCGGGCGCCAAATGATAGTGGTCAATTAATAAACGCTCGAAACACAGTTCGATGGCAGTAAAAATCATTGCGAACACCAGCAGCGAAAGCATGTATGCCATGAAACGGTTTCGCAGCAGCAGGCGAGGCGCCAGTACACGGATGTTCAAAATTATTGCCGCGAAATAAGCCAGCGTAAGCACCGTAACCTCTTCCATCAAAGCCGTGCGGGCAGCCCGCAGTCCCTCCGGAGAAACTACATATATCTTTCCAAAAGCGATAAAGCCCAATATCGCAACAAGCGCCAAATTATTTACTATCTTCCGTTTCATGTTTCTTTTAAAACGTCACTTTATAGTAAATATTGGGTATCGAAACGGATTCCCGCATCATTTCAGGTTCGCCGGTGCGGTAATTGAAGCGATAGCCATAGAACTCCTTGTATCCGGTAAGATTAATCATCTTCAACGCAAACTCGTGGGCAAGCTTCTTCCGGTTGATTTTGTAGCTTACGGTCAGGTGAGAGATGAAAGCCGGTTCCAACTGCACTTCGTAGGCGCGTGAATTGTCATATACCAGTGTACCTTGCGCTTTCGATGCGGGCATGTCCACAGGAATATAGCGGTCGCCGCCCTGATACGTACAACGGATGTTCACGCCAAGGATGTTTTGCTTCTGCCTGCCCGTTTTCCATTCCTTGCCTGCGAGAGCGTTTACAAGGAAATTACGATTCAGGCGGGTGTTGCGCCAAACGCCGTCGCCGCCTCTGTAACGCGATTCGAAAAGCGATGCCGCCAGCATATAATAAAAACCGTTGTCCAAGTAACGTTCCAGTGTGAAGTCTATGCCGTAGTTCCGGCCTGCGCCGTCGCTCATCAAAGGCATTGTCATCCAAAAGTCGCGGTAATTAATGACCGACCAAAGGCTGTCCCTTACCACCGGAATATGATTCAACGCCTGATAATACGGTTCAATTTTCAGGTGGACATTTTCGGAAACCGACCAATCGTATGACAGCACGATGTGATGCGCTTTCGCCAAATCCAAATTTTGATTCACTAACTTGTCGCCGGTTGCAGGAGTTGTCACAAAGTAATAATCCGGTTTTTCGTGGCGACTGTGCAAACCGTAAGCCAGTCCGAAAGAATGGCGGGCTAAGGGTTGCCATTTTAAGGCAAGGCGCGGTTCGACCGACCACCGGTTATTAATCCGGAAATAGAGCGCATGAACACCCATGTTCGCCGTAAACTGCTCGTTCAAGCGCAACGAGGAGGCGCTGTATGCCGTAAGTTGCGCCGTGCGCCCGTCGCTTTGGGCATAACGTTCCATCAGCATCGGCTTTTCGAGCGACAAATCGGGGGAGATGCTGTAATCCAAGTTGTAGAACATTCCTGTTACGCTGAATCCCGTGCGATTGGTATGCCGTGCGCTGAATTTCCGGTTGAAATAAGTATTCAACATCAAATTAAGATTCTCGCTCTTCATGTCCAATATGGGTACCGGCGTTTCTTCCCCGGTGTTGTTATACACATGCGATATTTCCTGGTTCATGCTGCTTTTTGTATAACTCGCCGTGAGCGAAGTCTTGATATAGGCATTGTTTCCAATAAATATTTTATGCCCGAAACCTCCGGCAGCCATTATCTGGCGGGAAGCGCCGTCGGCTCTATAATCGGGCACATCCCATAAAGCTGAATCCTGCGGTTCATGTACAGGGTAATGATTGGTCAGCGCGATACTCCAAACCGAAAACGTACCGGCTTTCCGTGTCGGAAAATTCATCTTGAACGACAAATCCTGATAGTTCATCCCGCCCGCACCGCCCAGCATATCGGGCGCAAGGCTGTTGAGAAGTCCCATCGCCGAATAGCGGTAGTTGAACAGGTACGACGCCTGTCCGCCTTTACGGAACGGACCTTCGGAAGCAAATTCAATGCCGGTAATGCCGATTTGCGCCGTATGTTCGTAGTTTTGATTGTTTCCGCTGCGCAACTGCATGTCGAAAACTCCGGACAGGGCATTGCCGTATTCCGCAGGGAAAGCGCCCGTGAAGAAATCGGAATTACCCAGTACTTGCGAACTCAAAGCCGTAAGGATGCCCCCGCCTACGCCGGTTATATCTTGGAAATGTGTCGGATTCGGCACTTCCACACCTTCCAGACGCCATTGCAGGAACTGCGGCGAATTGCCGCGAATGGAAATACCGTTGCTGCTCACACTCCCGTCCACTCCGGCAAAGGCGCTTACCAAACGCGCCGGGTCATCGTATCCTCCGGCATACCGGCTCGCTTCCTCCACACTGAGCATCCGCCCTCCGGCAAGCGCCATCGTATTGAGTGGAACTTCCTTGTTTGTCTTCGGTCGGACAACCACTTCATTCAACGCCAATATCCTTTCCTTCATGGAAATCTCCAGTACGGTTTCTTTAGCTGATGAAACCATCACTTCCCTGATTGTCGCCGGTTCATATCCGACAAACGACGCCTGGATGTTATAGCGTCCAACGGGCAGTGGCGGAAGGTGAAACGCCCCCTGTTCATCCGCTGTCGTCCCAACGATGGGATTTGTGTTCAACACTACCACCGTCACATACGATAATGTTTGTCCCGATGCCGCATCGGTGACGACGCCCCGGATATTTCCACCCGGCTGCGCCATCGCCTGTACCGATAATAATCCGGCAATCATAATTGCCCATAAAACGAATACCTGTTTCCTCATGTCTGTTTTCTATTTTAATTTGACGCGATAAAAATAAAGGTGTTCAAAATACACAAAAGGATTTTTCGACAAAACACGGTGGTTTATCGACGAAAACGGATTTTTGAATATTTTTTTCAGGAAGTTGTCTATTTTTGATTCGTAAATGTTCTGTTATGCGGATAAATGGTTATTTCAAAAAGCAGTTATCGTGGCGAAATTATTTGAAACAATGGAAAGTGGATAAAAGTTGAACAATAACACCATTAACCGAAACGATTTTTAGTTTTCGTTCTACCCGCAAATAGGAGTCAAAATATTCAATGAAAGGCAAATCCAACTGTGAAAGTGGAATATCCCTAACACTATATTTTTCTTTAAGGAAGCGTTTGAGATGCTTGTAGGTATTGATGTATTGCAGGTAACTTGACTGTTTCCGGTCAATACCAATCCTCGAATGAAACTCCTGCATAATTTCTTCAAACAGAATAAGTAAAGTTTTCTGCGTGCTTGCAATGCCCTGAAAGGCGTTTTTGACCTCCAAAGCCGTAACATTTCCCGTTCTTGTTAAAATCTCTTTGTAAACTGATTCCGGATCATGATTCTAAAAAATACAAGAAAAAAAACTACAGATTACTATAATCAACAGAACTGCTGATTTTAATGGATTTAATATTTTCATACGTAAATAATTGAGTTAGAAAAATATTTTCTTTTTCCAAAAATCTAAAAATATTACATTGACAATCAATCACTTATTAGATTTTTTCAAATCTGCTTTTGAAGATTAAAGAAAATGTAGTACTTTTGCAGCCGGGTAAGTCCTACACGGTCAGCTCCCTTCGAATCCCCCAGGGCTTGATCGCAGCAAGGGTAGTTGGTTGTAGCGACGCGATGTAGTAAGCTTACCCATTTTTATTTTACCTTCTTTCGGGTTAAATTACCTCAATACCCTGTTCTTTCAGCAACTTCAAACCGGCTTCTTTGAGCTTGAATTTCTGTATTTTACCGCTTCCTGTCAATGGGTATTCTTTTACAAATAAGATGTATTTGGGAATTTTATGCCGAGCGATTTTCCCACGGCAAAATTCTTTGACTTCTTCCGGAGTTAGTTGGGCATCATCGTAAAGGATGATAAAAGCGCCCACTTCTTCGCCGTATTTTTCGGAAGGGATTCCTGCTACCTGAACATCCTTGACGCCCGGCAGATGATACAAAAACTCCTCTATTTCACGCGGATAAATATTTTCTCCTCCGCGGATAATCATGTCTTTGATTCGTCCGGTAACCCGATAATAGCCGTTTTTATCCTTGATGCCCAAGTCTCCGGAATGTAAGTAACCATTTCCGTCGATTACTTCAGCAGTTGCCTGCGGATTCTTGTAATAACCTTTCATAACCAAATATCCCTTACAGCAAAGTTCTCCCTGCACTTCAGGAGGACATTCTTCGCCCGTATCCGGATCAAGTACTTTTACATCCGTAAACGGATATTCTTTTCCTACCGTCGTACAACGGGTTTCAAACGAATCTTCAATAACCGAATGGGTCATTCCCGGCGACGACTCTGTCAATCCGTAAACACTGGTAATGTGGGTAATATGCAGTTTATCAGTTACCCGCCGCATCAATTCTATCGGACAGAGCGAACCTGCCATGATGCCCGTTCGCAAGGAACTGACATCGAACATCGAAAACATCGGATGATCTAATTCTGCAATAAACATGGTTGGGACGCCATACAAAGCCGTACACCGTTCTTTGTGGATGGAAGCCAAAACTACCAACGGGTCAAATTTTTCGACCATTACCTGGGCGGTTCCGTGTGTCAGGCAAGCCATCGTTGCCAACACCACTCCGAAACAGTGGAACAAAGGTACGCAGCAACAAAGTTTATCGTCCTGCGTGTAGTGCATCCCTTCGCCGGTAAAATAACCGTTGTTGACGATATTATGGTGCGACAACATTACTCCTTTCGGGAATCCTGTTGTACCGGAAGTATATTGCATATTTACCACATCATGGCAAAAAACTTTGTTTTTTAATTCATCCAGTTTGAAATTGGATACGGTTTTTCCCAGCAACAGCAATTCGGCGGTATTGTACATGCCCCGATACTTTTCCTGTCCGATAAACACCACATTTTTCAAATAGGGAAAACGTTCGCTTTTGGCATAACCCCGTTGCGAAGTTTTCAATTCCGGAAGCATGGTATTGACCATATCCACGTAGGATCCGTCAAAAACGCCTTCGGTAATACATAAGGTATGTATATCCGAGTCTTCCATCAAAAATTCCAACTCACTTTGTTTGTAACTGGTATTGACGGTCACGGCCACCGCGCCGATTTTGGCGGAAGCATACAGGAAAGTCAGCCAGTCGGGCACATTCGTAGCCCAGATTCCCACATGGGTTCCGGTAGTTACACCTATAGAAATCAATCCCTTCGCCATATTATCAACCCGCTCGTTGAATTGTTTCCATGTAAATCGCAAATCGCGGTCGGAATAGACTAAGTATTCTTTATCGGGAGTTGTTTCTGCCCAATATTCCAGCCATTGGCCAACAGTTTTATCGGATAATTGCACTTTATTAACTAAGAATTAAAAATTAAAATCAAATTGGGGTGTAAACTACGGCTAATATTCTTGCACCTTGAGAATCAGCGGCATGTACATGGTGCGCTATGATAGAATCGTAGTAAATGCTGTCGCCTTCTTCCATGAGGAAAGTGTCATTTCCATACGTTACTTCCAATATTCCTTCAAGACAAAAAATAAATTCTTCACCTTCGTGGGAAGATAGTAGAAAATCGCTATTGTCTTGACGGGGAGCAACCTGAATGATAAACGGTTCGATATGCCGTCCCGATTTATCGGAAGCAAGGGAATAATAATCCATGTGCGTATGGGAAGCCGTCTGGTTGGTTGAAAAACTAACGCTTTCTTTGTAGTTCTTTTTTCGGGATATGACGGGACCTAAAGCATCTTGGTCGTCCAGAAAAGTTCCCAAACGAACGCCCAGTACGCGAGCGATTTTAATCAGAGGCGCCAACGAAGGCAAATCCTTATCTTCTTCTATACGGATGATTTGTTCGGCATCCAAACCGGTTCTTTCCGCCATTTCCGCTACATCAATCGACTTGGATTCCCGCAGGGCTTTAATTCTCTTTCCTACTATTTTATCAGTATTCATTCGGATTAGATTAGAAATTATTACAATTTTATGATTAATACTATAAGATTATTACAATGCAAAGGTAAAACATTATTTTCAAATAACGAAATATACGGCGGAAAAACTACTATTAATACTAATTTTTTCATTATTTATTTGCATTTAAAATAAATATCAAATATCTTTGCTATAAAAATAAAGCCGCTCTTTGTTATGAAAGAAATAAGCTGTAATTGAGAATTATACCAATATTACTAAACTTTAAACACGTTATTTATGAAGAAAGATTCGATCCTCAAGCAAAAGCGCTTTTCAAAAATGGCAATTTAACAAATGATCAATGGAAAAAGGTAGAGAAACAGAAAAGGTAATCGAAGTTAATTTTAATTTTCATAAAACAGATAAATATGCGACCATTCCGGTGTCTGTCTATCGCAAAATCGAAACGGAACTAAAGGCCAATATCTGGGTTACGCCCACTGCGGAGGGTAAAAAGCTCAATTATCTGATGCTTGGTTGGAGGCATGAAGTGAAGAAACGAGAAAATGTTTATATTTGTTGTCTCTTGTGTATGAGCCACAAAACAAAAGCCTTGCATCAATCGATACAAGGCTTTTGAAATCTTTTGAAAGCAATTTTACTTTCTGATTCCCAACTCTTTGATAATAGCGCGATACCGTTCGATATCCCTATCTTTCAAATAATCCAATAAGCGGCGGCGTTTACCTACCAACATTTTCAGGGATCTTTCAGTGCTATAATCCTTCTTATTTAACTTGAGATGCTCAGTTAAATGCGAAATACGGTAGGAAAACAATGCGATCTGTCCTTCTGAAGAACCGGTATCAGTGTTAGACTTTCCGTACTTTGCGAAGATTTCTTTCTTCTTTTCTGAATCTAAATACATGATTAAGAATTGTTTATTTATTAATATTAAAAAAATTGAGCTGCAAAGATACGTATTATTTTTCAAATATCCTTAAATAATCGTATATTTGCACAAAAATAATTACACAAAAATGGATATTTCAATAGTAATACCTTTATTTAATGAATCGGAATCCCTTCCGGAATTGTATGAATGGATTGATAAAGTGATGAAAGAGAACCAATTCAGTTATGAAATCATCTTTGTCGATGACGGAAGTACGGACGATTCATGGCAGGTTATTACGGAACTTCGCCAAAATCATCCGGAGATTAACGCCGTCCGTTTCCGAAGAAATTATGGAAAATCGCCGGCTTTGCAATACGGATTTCAAAGAACGAAAGGAAATGTTGTTATTACTATGGATGCCGATTTGCAGGATAATCCGGATGAAATTCCGGAACTTTATCGGATGATTACGGAAGAAAAATACCAATTGGTTTCCGGTTGGAAGAAAAAACGGCATGATCCGCTAAGTAAAACCCTTCCTACCAAGCTATTCAATGCAACTGCGCGCGCTTTTTCCGGAATCAAACTGCACGATTTCAACTGCGGACTGAAAGCATACAATAAAAATGTGGTAAAAAACATTGAAATCTACAACGACATGCACCGTTGGATTCCCTATTTGGCGAAAAATGCCGGATTTACCCGCATCGGCGAAAAAGTAGTCGCGCATCAAGCCCGGAAATACGGTTCAACCAAATTCGGATTCGACCGTTTTTTCAATGGCTACCTCGATTTATTTACTTTGTGGTTTTTATCCAAATTCGGAAAAAAACCCATGCACTTTTTCGGATTAATCGGTAGTTTGATGTTTATTATCGGATTTTTAGCCATACTTATCGTTGGCGGAATCAAATTTTATGCCATCCACAAAGGCATACCGGCTCCGTTAATAACGAATTTGCCTTATTTTCATATCGCTTTGGTTTCCATGGTTATCGGAAGCCAGCTATTCCTCGCCGGCTTTATTGGCGAATTAATAACGCGAAACGCCCAAGACAGAAACCATTACATCGTTTCGGAAGAAATTGACTAATCAATTTGTTTGAAAAGTATAAGCTAAACCTGCATAGAAAAAGTGATGGCTGGCGTCAAAACCTTCATCTTTGACATTGGTATAACGCCAACCGCCATTCAGTTTTAAGTTATCGGACACGTTTATACGAAGATGCCATCCCAAGTTGAATCCAATTTTATTGATAAATTCCTTATCTCCGGTCGTTTTATTATTTATGACAAGGTATTGGCCGCCTAAAACCGGGCCGGTAGCCCATTCCCGTTGCATCAAAAGATACAATCTCAAATCCAAATTTGTAGAATAAACCGATAATTTTTGTTTTTCATCTTTATAATTTGTATAAGAAGCGCTTGGATTTAATAAGCCGGTAAAAGCAATTTCAAAAGGGTCGGTAATATGATAAGCAACATCCAAACCATAAAGTATATCGCTATAATATTCTATGCTATGCACATAGCCGCCTTTTAGTCCTACAGCTAAATCGCCTTTTTGGGAATAAACACTCAAAGATACAAGAGTCAATGTCAAGATAAAAAATATTTTTTTCATTTTTACTAAATTATATATTCGGTACAAAAATAAATAAAATTCCGGATAATACAAAATTCATCCGGATTTTCTATTTCAAAACAATAGAAGGATTAATGCGCAAATACAATCCGGTTGACCAGGTAAAAGATTTAGTAATTTGTCCGATGGCCTTATCATGATAAGCGATTAGTTCCGGATTATAAAAAAACTCCACATCGGCGCCCAGATAAAAACCCTTACCAAATGCTTGTTCATATTTCAAACCGGGGTTCAAAACCAGCGTCCTCGGAAAAGTTCGTCCGTCGATGGTTATGGAGGTATTTCCAAAAACCGGATTACCGAGAATATTGATAAAATCGCCGCTTCGCCAAACCGCCATTTTCAAATTGGTTTTCCATATTTGAAAATTTAAATTGGAATAAAACGCCCATCCGCGCTCAAAAGGGAGCAAATCCGTTTTGGAAGAACCGGATTGATAAGCGGCGCCCATTAGATTGAGTGTTACGGATTTGAAAACCGGGTTAGCGGAATTAAACCCGAACTGCAAACCGGCGCTTCCATTCACCAAAGTCAGGATTTCTCCCACAAACTGGTCTAATTCTCCGCCGCGATGGGCCAATAGTACCTGCACCGGGATTCCAAGATAAAAAGAAGATTGCGGATTAGTAATATGCAAACAGCTTGACACGCCTATATTTACAGCTTCATTGTGCGTGTCGTTCCTAAACGTGAAGCTTTCCCAATTTACCCAGGCATCGAAATGAGCTACTCCGGAATTGTATAAAATCTGAACGCCTAATTCCGGGTCGGCGGTATAACTCAGTTCCGGATTGTATAAAGGCTCAATCAAACCATGATTACTGCCTCCGTAAATATCTCCCAAGACGATATTCAATTGAGGCGCCGGTTGAATTTGCGCCCTGAAAAAAGGCAATATATGAAATCCATACTGATAACCGTCGGCTTTCCATTCGGCAATATCTTGATAAGCATAATTCGGGTATTTATCTGCACCCCAATATCTTAACAAAGAAAGACCGGCCTCCAACCGAATCATCGAAGCCGGAGAATAAACCAAACGCGGATTAATGCGAAATCCGGGTAAAGTGTATCCTTTCTGGATATCGCCATCGGTTTCATTGTTTTTAAAAAAACTGATATTATCAATGCTAAAACCCAACTTGCCTTCATCTTCCGGATTTAGGCTATAATCATCTGTAAAAAGACTTTCCGGGATAGCCGTTTGCGCCTGTATCCCGGAAGATATTAAGATGAGTAACTGAATGAGTATAAAGATTCCGACACGCATGAATCAACCATTCATTGAAGCGAGAAATTCTTCGTTGCTGTAAGTTTTTTCCAAACGGTCTTTCACAAATTCCATGGCTTCCAAGCAGTTCATATCAGACAGATACTTACGGAGAATCCATAAATGATTAACGGCTTCCCTATCATGCAACAGGTCGTCGCGACGGGTACTGGAAGCGACAATGTCAACCGCCGGATAAATCCGTTTGTTGGAAAGTTTGCGGTCTAATTGCAATTCCATGTTGCCGGTTCCTTTAAATTCTTCAAAGATAACATCGTCCATTTTAGAGCCGGTTTCCGTCAATGCCGTTGCGATAATAGTCAGAGAACCACCGTTTTCAATGTTGCGGGCAGCTCCGAAAAAACGTTTGGGTTTCTGCAAAGCATTGGCATCTACCCCACCCGACAATACCTTTCCGGAAGCCGGTTGCACGGTATTGTAAGCGCGCGCCAGACGGGTAATGGAATCTAATAGAATCACAACATCGTGACCACATTCAACCATTCTTTTGGCTTTATTCAAAACGATATCGGCGATTTTCACGTGCCGTTCCGCCGGTTCATCGAAAGTGGAAGCTATCACTTCGGCATCTACGCTTCGCTGCATATCGGTCACTTCTTCGGGACGTTCATCAATCAGCAACACAATCATATACACTTCCGGATGATTCCATGCGATAGAGTTTGCTATATCTTTCAATAGCATGGTTTTACCGGTTTTCGGTTGCGCCACGATCAAACCCCGTTGGCCTTTACCGATGGGTGAAAATAAATCAACCACGCGCGGCGAAATTTTATCTACGACCTTGGGACTCATGCTGGCCGTCAAACGGAAACGTTCGTTGGGAAACAAAGGGGTCAGGTGGTCGAACGGAACCCGGTCGCGGACTTCTTCCGGATGCAGGCCGTTAATCAAATCCACTTTTACCAACGGGAAAAATTTCTCGCCTTCTTTGGGCGGACGGATAGGCCCTTCCACCACGTCGCCGGTTTTCAAACCGAACAGTTTTATCTGGGATTGAGAAACATAAATATCATCTGCCGAAGACAAGTAATTGTAATCCGATGAACGCAGAAATCCGTATCCTTCCTGTATAATTTCCAAAACGCCTACTCCGGTCAAAATTCCTTCAAACTCGAAAGATTTATCTTTTTGATTATTCTGGGGATTATTGTTATTCGGGTTTTTATTATAACCGTTCTTTATCTGATTCTGGTTTGCCTGCGGATTATTCTGCGGATTGCCGTTAATTTGTTTTTGTTGCGGATTTTTCGGTACAAACAAAACTTCGTCCATCACACTTTTCACTTCGGGATTGTGCCGGAAAACCAATTTTCCCGATACTGTCGGTTCTTCTTTTGCGATTTCTTTTTTTACCGGCAATTCTGTTTCCTGAGCAATCGGTTCCGGCAAAACCGGTTCTTTTACCGGCTCAACGGGAGCTGGCGCTTGTGCCGGATTGGCGTTTACCTGAACGGCCTGCGGGGTTTCGATACGCACTCTTTTCTTCTTTTGTTGCGGATGTTGCGGAATTTCTGCTTGCACATTATTAACCGGAACAGTTTCAACCACATTAGCAGGTTCTTTTATCTCCTTGGGTGTTATTGCGATCGTTTTAGGCGTTTCTGTAATTTTTTTAGGCGTTTTTTCAAGCGCTTTAACCGGTTCGTCTTTTCCCTTTTCTATTGGCTTTTTGGCAATCTTTTTGGGGGTTTTAACGACCGTTTCCGGAGCAATTTCTTTTTGGGGTTCTTCAACTTTCGGAGCAACCGGTTCGGGTTTTGCCGGTTTATTAAATTTTTGCTTAGCGCCTTTGGGTCGTCCTCGACCTCGAAGATTCGGCTTAATATCTTCATTTTTACCGGCCGCGGTCTGTAATGCGGCATTCACGATAGCTTGTTGGTCAAGTATTTGATACACAAGTGAATCTTTATCTAACTTTTCGACTTTTTTCAAGTCTAACTCTTTAGCTAAAGCAATCAGATTGCTTTGCTCCATTTCTTTGAGTTGCAAAATATTATATTTCTGCATAAAATAATTTATAATTACTTTGAATAGAATACACTATATTATTGAGGTAAACACTTATAATGTAATGAAATTTTTGGGATTACTTATAATCTTGGAATAATTGTACGGCAAAGGTACAACAAATTCTTTATTCTACAAATAAATTTTATAAAATTTTTATAATATACCAATTTTTTGTGTTTTCTGTGATTTTAAACCGCTCATCTATGCGATGATTGACTATCCAGACAATCTCTTTTCCGGAAACAAGCAGCCATGTTTTTTCTTTTTCGGGTTTACTAAACTTGTTATTATTAAAAAAATCGCTTATTTTTTGAAAACTATTCATTCCAAAAGGAATAAATTTGTCGCCCATCTGCCATTTCCTAAGCGTAAGGGGAAATTGAAGTTTGTCAAAATCCAAACAAGCGGTTTGTTTATTCCGGTCTATTTTGAAATCTTTTTCAATTTTTCCACAATTGATTTCCATTCGGAAAGGAAATTCGAGAAAAAATTCGTTCCTGTTAATCAGGTATTCTTTTTTTTCCTGATTGTCGAGCGGCAAAAGTAAAAATTCCGTCCGGTCTCGCACCAAACGATATTTATCCGAATAAAATTCTTTACCGGATTGACTGTCAACCGCTTTATTAATTTCACGAATGACTTCTTTTCCGAAACCGTACCCTTTCAACAATTCAAACAAAACCGATTCGGGAGAAGGAAACGATTTCAAACGGGCAATGTCGATGCTTCCTTTTTCCTTGTCAAATACGCATTTACAGGCTTTTTCAATTTCCGCATCGTAAATTTTAGATGCTTCATCCAAGTTGTTCATGGTTTGCATCAAAGCTTCCCGAACCGCCGGATTGATTGTCTCCAAAAGCGGTAAAACCTGATTACGAATTTTATTCCGGGTAAATTCATCCTGCAAATTACTGGAATCAGTGATGAATGACAATTCTTTCTTTTCGGAAAATTTAAGAATTTCAGACTTTGATACGCATAGCAGCGGACGGACAACAAAGCCGGTTTTGGGTTTGATTCCGGTCAAGCCTTTGATTCCGGTTCCCCGAATGATGTTGAGAAGCAAAGTTTCGATACTGTCGTCCTTGTGATGGGCAACGGCAATCGCATCGGCATGAAGATTTTTTCGCAATGTTTCAAACCATTCGTAACGCAAGTCTCTGGCAGCCATTTCAATAGAGATTCCCTGCTCTTTGGCGACCACATACGTATCAAAATCTTGTTTATAAAAAGGAACAGGAAATGAGGCAGCCAATTGACCGGCAAAAGCCTCATCCCGAACGGATTCTTCTCCCCGCAGATGAAAATTGCAATGCGCCGCGGTACATTCATAACCCAAACGATGCAGCAGATACAAGAGTACGACCGAATCGACGCCGCCACTCAATCCTACAATAACTTTGCCGCCGGGATTCAATAATGCTTCTTTTTCTATGTAATGTCTGATTGTTCTTATCATTTATCTTAACTTTTTGATTTTCAGAACAATCTTTTTCCAAAAATTCATTTTCCCTTTCGATATTGTGAAAAAAGGCATTTGTTGTGCGCCGAACTCCCGGAAAAAATGTTCAACCCCTTGTATCATAGATCCTTCAAAATCGAATGAATCCGATACCTTCGAAACATCAGAGATTGCTTCCCACATTGCCAAAGCATGCGCCCCCGATTGCCGCAATTCGGAGTCTCCACCGCCGGCAATGTAATAGGCGCAATTTTTTTGCCAAACGACAAAAACAGCGGCATGCAAACGTCCGTTTTCATCGAAAGCGCCCCAAATATCCCCTTGATTCCTTGTAAGAACCGTATCAATCAATTTTTTCAACACCTCCGGTTGATACACTTTTTTTTGCTGCCGCTTATAGGTTTGCGCATTGATTTCCATAAATAAATCAATCGAAACGTTCCGTTTTACTTCTAACTTGTACTTATCCTTCGCTTTCCGGATGTTTCGGCGAATATTGTCGCTCAGATTTTTCCACAATTCATCCAAATGACTAATATCCGGCAAAACATAATTATACCGCGTAGTTTGCCGAAAACCTTTCCAATAAAACGGCAACCAATCCGTAAATGAATAATGAAAATTTTGCAGAAAATATTGATGCGAAGGCAAACGTTCTATAAAATGCGTACAAATCTGCTGTTTCCGGTATAAATTTTTTGAATACTTAGTATCCTCAAACTTCGGATTAAACCGGATTCCCATGGTTTGGGTAAAAGCAGGCATCGTGATAATTCCTTTAGCCGGAGAATAAAAAGGCATCAACGCCTCAATTTCTTCTCCTTTATTATATAGAAGCACATCCCAGCTATTTTCGCCGCAAACGCAATCCAACCACCAATCCCGCGAATAAATCGGGATCGATAATTCTTTGGAACATAAAATTCTATATTTTTCTTTGTCTGTCATTCATAAAAAATTTAGGATTTGGTAATGAGCGACGAAGTAACTACACGATGTATATGAATCGTATTCCACGGTAATAGGTTCTACCGGCTATACTTTCCGATTCCGGATAATTTAACTTGACCGTCCGCTTATGCTGCTCCAACTCCTTAATAATGCGCCTGCCGGTGGGGGTAGCGACATCTATTTCTGCGGTTACAATTGTATTCATATCATTATATTAAATCGTTTTTGATGGAACAAAGATATATCTTTTCCATCAATTAGCCAAGGAGCTACGCATGAAAATAATATTTTGCCTAAAATATCATTTTTAGGCTAAATCATAGAAGGTGCTATTGGCATTTTACTTCGACGAAGTCAAGTCGGGTTACGACTTTTTCACCGCCACGCAATAAATACTGTTCTCCGTCCTAACCACAATCATTCCATCCGTAAACGCCGGAGTGGCAAATGTTTTTTCGCCGGTTTCAAACGAAGTTATCTGCTTGAAATCATTGTTGGCCGTATAGATAAACATTTTGCCTTCGGTGCTGAAAACGTACAATTTGCCTTCGGTAATGACCGGCGAGGAATAAAATTCGGTATTCAACTCGTGCGATTGTTTGAGCGTTCCGGTTTGGGCGTCGTAACAAGCCAATACGCCATAACTCGTTGCCAGATAGATATTTTCTTTCGTGGCAACGGGCGAAGATACTTCGGGTAAAAAATCGTTCGCTTCCCACAAAGTTTCGCCGGTAATGGCGTTCACGGCAATCAATGCGGCATATTCGCTGGCTCCAAACACGATATCCGCAGCGCTGCACGGACTGGAAGCGACTTCGCCGCTTAATCCTTTCACTTGCCAATATTGTTCGCCGTTGCTGGGGTTGTATGCTGTGATATTCGGATTTCCCATGAGAACGAGTTGCGGTTTTTTGTCCACATAAGCGATGATGGGCGAACTCCAGGTAATTTTATCCGTCCGGGTTTTGCTCCAACGTTCCTTTCCGGTAGCCATATCCAAGGCGACGACTTTGGGCGAATTGCTGTTATCGTATTGTACGATAAGCGAATTGCCGAAAGTCAGCAGGGAAGAGGCATAACCGTAATGGTTGGTAGGAATGCCGAGGTTTTTCGCCCAAAGGCGTTTGCCGTCCATGTCGGTGCAAATCAAATCACCGGAGGCAAAGATGGCGCAAACCTGTTTGCCGTTGGTGGTAACGGTCGATGCCGCCAGACCTGTATCATTGGTGGTTTTCGGCATTTGCGCGGGCGATCCGGGAATATTGTCCGCTTTTACCGTCCAAAGCAATTCGCCGGTGCGCAAGTGGTAGCAATACAGTTCGCGGGCTTGCTCGTCGGCGCCGGTAATGAACACTTTGTTGCCGTTTATCACAGGTGAATTGAAGCCTTGTCGGGGAATTTTGCTCATCCATGCAATGTTTTCGCCGGTACTCAAATTCCACTTGGTAGGAATGTTTTTCGCCGAAGAAATGGCATTGGAATTGTTTCCGCGAAAAGCATTGTGAGTAACCTTAGGAACTTCTTCGACTTCTACGGCGGTGGTATCCGCGACAGCAAGCAGTTCTTCGGCAGGCGCTTCTATTAAAGGCTCTTCGGTTGTTTCCTCCATCGGCTCAATGGCTTCACTCTCTACAATGGCTTCTTCTTTAAAGTCCTTAAGGTCTTTAAAGTCCTTAATGTCCTTAAAATAAGGCGACGACAACCCCGCAAAAACCAAGGCCGCCACCACCAATACCCCCACCGCCCAATTCACATACCGCCGGGCATTGGTTTTGATAACCCACTCATCAATCGGGTCGATTTTTTTGTCCGGAATTTGTTTGCTGTCGGAAAAATACAAATGCAAAGACACCAAAAAGACGGCTAACATGGCCACAAGAATGTAAACGCCTGTCATCAAATGGTCCATGCGCACAAAATAAGCCCTGCGAGCCAGCAGGTCTAATTGGCGGATTTGTTCCTGCAATTCGGTATTATTGGCGTTTTCGTCATTGATTTGTTTCAAAGTTTCAATCACTTCCGTTTGCAGCGGATTGACGCCTTTTACCTGAAAATAGTTGGTTATCAGCATGATTGAAAAAGCGACAATAAAGATTGCCGATACAATTGCAATGTTTCTTATAATTTTTTTATTCATAAAAAAAAGTTTAAGGTTTCAAGTTTAAGGTTTCAGGTTCCGGTTTTTCAACCTTTAAACTTGAAACCTGAAACTCGAAACTATTTTTATTCTGTGGACAATAACTAAAACATTTCGCACAATTCACACATTTGGCGTCGTCGATTTCATACGTTTTCCGGGAACGTTTTACCGATAAGCCTATCAACGTAAAACCGATAACCAAGCCGATAAACGCACCGGCGCCGGTTGAATACGTTTTGAAATCCGATTGGATTTTTCCTGCTCGTTCCGTTATTTCTTCTACAACGCCTCCTTGTCCGTAAAACGCTTCCAAATCGGGCGACAGGATGTTTTGCGGTTCCTTTTCGTTTTGCATGACCTGTTCGTACAGTCGCACATCGCGGTGGGCGGTACTGAGCGAATCGCTCATTGTCCGCAATATCAATGCGCCTGCAATAGATATTACCGGCAGTACAATCAAATAAAGCAATATTCTTTTCACGCCTTGCAAGCGCGTTTCTTTTACCTTGTTTTCATACACGGACGAAATGGCGTCAACCGGACAAACATTGTAGCAAAGTTCGCAATTGATGCAGGTGGGTGTTATTTTTATTTTCCAGATAGATACGCGGGAAAAAAGACTCAACAACGCGCCGTAAGGACAAAGGAAACGGCAAAACGGCCGTCCGGTAAAAATCGAAGCGATGAGCAACAGTACGCCAAACAGGATAAGTCCCATGTCGCCGCCCAGACGGAATATTCCGACAAACGGGTCGAAACGGCAGATAATAAAACTGCTTCGTGTAACGGCGTATAATACTGCAAGAATCAGATAAATCCAGGGAATAATTCCCAAAACGGCAGCCAGCGAGCGCGATATTCTGTAAGATTTGATATTGACTATTTCCTGCAATGCACCCAGCGGACAAACGCCTGCACAAAACACTCTTCCAAACAATAGCGTAAAAATGATAGGCAGGAGAAAAAAGAGCAGCACCGCCAAAGGGATGGTATAAGTGTTATCGACCAACGCCAAAGCGACGTTCTGGATAGCGCCGATGCTGCAAACGCATCCGCTGCGGAAAAAGCCGAAATAAGCCACCGAAATAATCGAAACCCAGAAAACCGGTTTGCGCGTCTTTTTTCGGATAACGGCATAAGCTACAATGCTCATCAGGACGACTAATAAAACCAAATCGACTATCACCCAAAGCGTCTCGTTCGGGATGGCATAGTGCAACTGGGGATATTGATAACCCGATTCAAAATCAGGTTTGGGAAACCGCTGCGCTTGTGCGGTTGCCGAAAGGAGTAGCAGAGTTAGTATGGAAAAAACTTTCTGCATACTATACCGTTTTAAGTGTTTTCTGTTTATTTTTAAGCATTAAAATAGCTTTCTCAGCTCTTGTTTTCCTCGTGGCTTCTTGCTTGGCAGCGCCCACCCAATCGCAATATCCCCGTTTGTATGACTTGGATAGCGTTTCGAAGAAATTTTTTGCTTCCGCTTCTTTTTCAAACAATTCCTGCAATTCCTGCGGAACTTCGTTCAAATGTTCTTCTTTTTCTAACATATTTTTAATTTATTATGCGTCTTTCAACAAATACGCTTTCTCCATCGGAACGCGCTGTATCGCCCCCGAAGGACAAACCTTTGCAATCTTACATTCGTTACAGCCTTTGCACAATTCCTGTTTGACTTGCATATACAACGAACCGTTTCCAAACGAGTTGCATCCTTTGGCGCATTTGGCGCATCCGGTGCACAAATCCTCTTCTATTGCATATTCAAAATAAGGGTCTTCCACATATTTGCGGACAATGGCGCCGGTGGGACACCGCAGATTTTCGGCAGCCGTATTCAAGTCTTTCACATTGGCGCGATAGTAACCGCCGCACAAATCGCAATAGCCGCAAACCCGGTTGGCATGAACACATTTTACCGCCGAAACAGGGAGCACGCAATCCGTTTCGCAACGCCCGCAATAGGTACATTTGCCGGGGTCTATCTGCCAAAAATAACTTGCCTGTCCCGAAAAAGCCTTTTTCGCCATCACGCCCGAAACGGACACAACCGCCGCTCCCGCCACCACAGTGCCGCAGATTCGCAAAAATTTCTTGCGCGTAATCGGATTATTTTTATTTTCGTTCATAAAATTAAAATTGTCTGAATCTTGATTTTTACAAGATTTTTTATGATTAGAACTACTTTACTTTGTTGCATTTTGCAATCGTTTCAAATAACTCAGTGCAAAAGTAATAATATTATTTTGGATTACGGGCACATATCTGGGCTAACTCTTTTTTTGAGGCGCTATATTCGCAAAATCACCCCATTTCCTGGTATAAATTTTCCCTATCGGGTTTTTACTTGACGGTAGATGGCTATTATGACTGTCTTTGGGATGCTCATAACGCAATAAGCGTTCGCGGAGTTGTTCATTTTCTTTTGTAAGCAACTCCAATTCCTCTCGCATTGCAGCTAATTGTGAAAACAATTCCTCAATTACTTGATGTATGTCCGGTATCTCATTCATCCTTTTAATAGAAAATATTAATGCTTCTTGATATTGTAAACGGCAGATGATGCTGTTTAGTATTTAAAATTTGTTAAATATCACAGAGGCGTATAATTCTGCGAATGATCCGCTTTTTTGGGGGGTAGGTAGTAACCATATTTTTATATCCTTATCATGTTTACATATTTCAAATTCATCAACGCTTTTTCAGTATGAAATGACAGTTGGTCGAAAAGCGTATGGGATTTTAGTTGTTCAATGGCGGCATCGGCAGTCAAGATACCTTGTTCGTAAAGCAAAATGGTGGCATACAACGAATCGTTGGCAACGGGTCCCATCATAAAATCATATTTTTCTGTATTTTCAATGCCTCTGCGGTTGTTTATCACAAATTCAAGCCAGTCTTTTGTCGCTTTTTCAAAAAAACGAACTTTATATTCGCCTGAATATAAAATCTTTTCGTCTATTTCAAATTCCGATACGACAGCATTTTCCGCATTTGCGCGGCGTTGTTTGATTTTTGCCCATTTTACCGATTGCTCAAAGCTTGTGGTCGTGTAAAACGCCAGCCCAAAGTCCGTTTCCGGACGGCATTTCTGTAAATCAGGCGTTTCTACGCTTACCGTTGAACCGTGATAGAGTTTCATTGCTGCCGCACTTTAATAAATAAATCAATTTCATTCAAAATATAATTTTCGCCCTGCGTATGCAAAACGTCAAAACCTTTGCGTAAATAATCAAAAACGCCATATTTACGGAAAACAAACAGTGTTTCTTCTGCCGAAAGAGGAACAAAATCCTTGTATTTTTCCAAACAAAACGAAAAAAACAACAAAATTTTCGGATTGTCTTGCATTTTCGCTTTTTTCTCTTCTTCGAGCATATCAAAAATACCAAAACCGCTAATATACCAAAGTTTAGATTCTTCTTGCAAAAGAAGTTTGTAACAATCGGAAGAATAAAGATAAGCAAAAGCAGCTTCATAATCGAGTTGCTTTTTATGCATGATTATCTCTACCAACTGCTGCACTTTGAACGGCATAATTGCTGTTTCAATATTTGTTTTTTGCTGTGGCATAAAAATATAATTTTCAGAACACAAAAATACAGTTTTATTCGGAATTAACCTATATTATGCAGAGAATTTACTTTCTTGTCGCACATTCATGCATAAATCTTGAGAATCTTATTAATCTTGTAAAAATCAAGGTTCAAGATTATATTTTCAAAGGACAATCAATTCCGCATCCCGAACAACCGACATTTGCCGCCAACGATTCGTCGTAACGAAAAACCGCCACTTTGTTTTTTCCGGCAATGAAAATTTTGTCTTTCTGTACTTTTACATCATACGCGGAATTGCCGCCTCCGAGCGATTTACTGTCGAGCAAAATATTCCTAAATTTTCCGTCGCTTCCGTAACAGCTGATTCGCGGGTCGCCTTTTTCGGAGGTAATGATTTCGCCGTTAGCCGTATAAGTCAGATAAGCGGGATTGCAGCATCCTGTAAACAAGCCCGGAGCGCCTCCTGCCTTGCCGAATGTGCCGAGGTATTTTCCATCCAAAGTATAACTTTCAACTTGATGCCTGCCCGAATTGGAACAATACAATACGCCGTCAACGTACTCAATGGCAAAGGTATAACTCGGAATCACAAATCCATTCGGACTATTAATGAATTGAACGAAACCGCCATCTTTCGTATATTTGCAAATATTCTTGTTTACCACATCGGTAACAAATACATAATCTTCGGCTAAAACCATGGAACAATAACCGGAAAGTTCGCTGCATGCTTCCCATTCTCTTTGCAATTCTCCGGCGTGGGAAAACACTTTGATTTTTGTCGTGTAAAGAATGTAAACACCGCTGTCATTGACGGCAATATCCCGGATGGTTTCGCCGGAAGAAAAGCGGTGAAGCAATTTTCCGGCGTGGTCGAATACCGAAACAAGATTCGATGCTACGACATACAATTGGTTGTCGTACAATTCAAAACCTTCCACAACTCCGGGCGTGGCAAACGTGGAAATTTGCCGGTAAGGGGAAGTAAATGAACTTACCGGACGAAGGTCGCCGCTCGAAACGCCTGCGGATTCCGAATGTGGCTTTTTCAGTAATACTCCGGATACGCCCACTACGGTACCTCCGGCAACAATGGAGCCAACCGTGCGTAAAAACTTTTTTCGTGATATATCCATTTTTTTTTAGTTTTAAGTTTTAAGTTTTAAGTTTTGGGTTGCCAACCTTAAACTTGAAACTCGAAACCTCAGTCAATCTTCAAACATTTAACATTGTGCGCATCGCGAACAATCAATCGTCCGTCGGCATAAGCCATCGGGCCCCAGGCATCCTCGCCATCCATGATGTGTTGTTGTTTCAGCAAATCCATGCTTTTTGCTTTTATACCATATACATAGAGTTCGCCTTCTTCCTTGAAGGCAAACAAATAATCGTTGATAACCATGTAAGGCCCCAAGCCAAAGCGCTCATCGGCTCCCGACGACCATACCGGATTATGCAAATCCGAAGGAGAATAACAAACCACTTTTCCCCGTAAACTGCCGCCGTCTTTGGGTATAATCGTAATAATCATATTGTTGTAAAGAATCGGCGTTTGCTGTTCGCTGGATAAACCTTCGTTCGCTTTGTACTGGTCGGTGATGGAAGCCGTCCATTTTGCACCGGATTTGTCCACCCGCAACAGGGCGCCGCCTGCTCCGTATCCCGCCACCAAAAATACGCTGTTCGCCGACAATTGCAATGGCGAAGGCGCAATAACGGAAGGTTGCCATTTTGAAACATCCCACAACAAGGTTCCCACATCTTCTTTTTCGGCAGAAATTCCACATACCCCGCCGATACCTATATATACGTATGTCTTTTTACCGTTTAAAGTCATCGGCATCACGGACGAATGGGACATCTTGTAAGCGGGCGTATTGGGCGTTTGCCAAGCGATTTCGCCTGTCGCACAATCAATTCCGGTCAACAAAATTTCTTCACCTGCGGGAGCTAAAATCAAAGTATTGCCATCCACATAAGGACATTGTGCGGCATACCAAGCCGGAACTTCGCTCTTATACGTCTGCTGCATATTGAGCGACCATTTCAAATCGCCTGTACGCGGGTCGCAACACATCACGTGTCCTTGCGGGCCAATGGTAATCACGTAGTCGTCCGATACTGTGGGCGCTGTACGCGAAAATCCGTGATTGCGCTTCATCGGTACGCGATACCACCTGCGCCACAATTCTTTCCCGCTTTCCAGCGAGAAACAACGCAAGGCATCCGAACTGAGCGATTCATCGTAATCCAGAAAATAGACCAATCCGTTGTATATAACCGGAGCGGCATGACCTTCGCCCGTTTCCACGCTCCAAAGCACCGGATAATCTTCCGCACTCGTCCGGATTGGGTCGGATGTTTTGAGGATATTGGAACTCCCTTCACCTCTGAAAGAACTCCATTTTCCGGTCAATGCGGAAGTAACCTCATCATATCGCATAAAATATTCACCGATAAGCACTTCGTCGGCTTTCCGCGCGCCTTCCGGACGGTTATCCGCACCGGGCGCCTGCACACTGAAATCTTTCCGCGGCGAATAAGCATGCCACCACACGATAACGCTCAGATAGAGAAACGCTACGAATACGGTTAGTATGGTTGTTTTTTGTTTCATGTTTGATGTTTCGAGTTTCGAGTTTCAGGTTTCGAGTTTTAAGTTTCGAGTTTTAAGTTTCGAGTTTCGAGTTTAAGGTTGAGCAATCCGAAACTCGAAACCTGAAACTTGAAACCTGAAACTCGAAACCTGAAACTAAATCTTGTACGCCATCAAAGTATTGCCGTGTCGTACATAGAGAACGCCTTTATAAATGACCGGATGCGCCCAATGTTGGTCGGTGCCCAGCGTAATCTTTAATTTACCGACAATGTCGAATTTTTCCGGAGAGGCTTTTACCAGAGCAAAATCGCCTTTTTCGGAATAGCAATAAAGCATACCCTCATTGCCAACCACATTGGCAATCACATTGCCGACACCGAGTTGATTGTCTTTGTATTTCTGTTCGCCGGTTTTCCAGTCAAGGCAATACCAGTAGCGGTTTTTTTCTCCGGAACCGTAAATATAATTGCCAATTTTCACAAAACCGCCCATTTTATTATCCAATTCATGTTTCCATACTGTCTCTACGCTTTTACCTCCATTGGTCAAACGGAGTTGCATGGAACCAAGTCCGCCTCCGCTGGAGCTGAACAGCAAACCTTTTTCGTAATAGGGTGTATTCGGACTGTGTCCGTGCGGATTTTTTTGTTCCACATCCCAAAGCTTTTCTCCTGTTTTGGCATTGAATGCTACCAAACAACTGTCTATGGCATTGACAACAATAGGCGTTTCCAATTCACTTATATATAAAGGAGAACAATAAGTCGATGGTTTTTCGATGCCTTTGGACGACCAGATTAATTCGCCGGTCTTTTTATTCAGCGCCACCGCATTGTTTTTTTCCCCGCCGGGTGTGGCGTAAATAACATCTCCCACAATCAAAGGCGATTCCGTCATGCCGAAAACAAGATTCTTTCCATCGAAATCATTTAGTAAATCTTTCGACCACACCACATTTAAGGTTTTCTCATCCAAGCACGACAATACGCCTCGTCCGCTAAAAATATACAACTTTCCGTCATTCACATTGACGGTAGAACGTGTGCCGTTCCAATTGGTATTCCATTCCAAGCCATACGCCTTTTTATTCAATAATTTACCCTGCAAATCAAATATAAACAAAACCCCTGTGCTATCAATCATTCCGGTAATGTAAATTTTATCGTTGGCGATTGCCGCAGAAGTATGTCCCTCGCCCAGCGCATCAAAACTCCAAAGGAGTTGAGGGCCTGCTTCCGGCCACTGTTTCAACAAACCGGTTTCATTGTATATACCATCGCGATTTTTTCCGCGCCATTGAGAATTTTCCTGAGCCAACAAGCCCATTGCTACACTTACAAATAAAAATAAAACTACTACTTTTTTCATTTCCTATTTAATATTTAAACTTTAAACTCGAATAAACTAAATTTTATACGCCATTAACGTATTCCCATGCCGTACATAAAGCGTTCCCTTGTAAATAACCGGATGCGCCCAATGCTGGTCGGTGCCCAGCGTAATCGGGAATTTACTTACAATATCGAACTTTTCCGGTGTTGCTTTCACCAGTGCGAAGTCGCCTCTGTCGGAATAACAATAGAGCATTCCGTCGGCAGCTATCAAATTGCCGATAGGTAATGTGTTTTCCTTGTATTTCTGTTCGCCGGTTTTCCAATCCACACAAAACCAAAACCGATTCATATCGCCGGAACCGTAAGCATAATTGCCGATTTTAACCATGGCGCCGATGCGTGAATCAAGTAACGGCGAATCCCATACTTTTTCCACATTGCGGCCGCCGTCTATCAAACGCAACATAACGGAACCTTTGCCGTAACCGCTAGTACAAAGGAGCATATTATCGCCATATACGGGAATATTCGGATGTACATCCGTACGGTTTACATTTTCATACGACCACAGTTTTTTGCCGGTAGCAACATCTACTCCCACAATATGTTTAGCCATCATAGTTACCACTTGAGGCGCTTGTTGGTCGCTCACATACAGAGGAGAACAATAGGCGGAAAGGTCGCCGTCGCCCGGACAACTCCAGATAAGCGCCCCTGTGTTTTTATTCAACGCAACAATATTGTGTTCTTTTCCACCGGGAGATACAATGAGTTTTTCTCCAACAATAAGCGGCGATTCACAGATTCCCCATCGAATATTCGAGCCTCCGAAATCAGACATTATGTTTTTCTTCCAGACAATGTCCAGATTGTTTTCATTGAAACACAAAATATCTCCAAAACCTGAAATCAGGTATAGTTTACCCTCATTGGCGGTAATGGTTCCTCGCGTACCATTGTAGCTTTCGTGCCATTCCTTACCATATTCTTTTTTATTTAATAGTTTACCGGTCAAATCGAATACATAAAGATAACCATTTCCATCGGTCATTCCGGTTATGAGAATTTTACCGGAAGAAATAGCTACCGACGAATGACCTTCGCCCAATCCATCGTAATTCCAGAGTAATGCAGGCCCTTCGGCTGCCCAAGATTTTTGCAAACCCGTTTCTTTGTAGATACCTGTACGGTCTCCTCTCCATTGAATGTTTTCCTGCGCCAATAATGTTATCGCCGGAAATAAAAGTAAAAATGCAAGAGCTGTTTTTTTCATTTTATAACTATGTTTTTGTTTATGGTACATTTTTCTCCGCAAATGTAGTAAAAAAAAAATAATTTCTTTATCTTTGTGCCTTATTATTTTTTATAACTGTAAATTATATACA
>BNXY01000008.1 GCA_025999935.1 Bacteroidia bacterium
ATTTGAACTACTCCCTGTAACGGAAGAGTTTTTGAATTTCTACGAATTTCAATTGGCGGAAGGCGATTTTTTGAAAGAAGCGGATGCGAATGAATATGTTCTTATCAACGAAACGACTGCAAAAGTTTTGGGTTGGAAAGAGCCGTTAGGAAAATCATTGACTTACAATAAACAAAATTATTTGGTGAAAGGCGTATTGAAAGATTTCTATTTCGCTTCGCCCACTACCCCATCCCAACCGATGATATTCTACTATTTTAAAAGAAATTTCGGATATGTCCTTTTCAAATATCAGGAAGGAACTTGGAAGACGTGCCTGGAAAAAATAGAGCAATTGTATCCGAATGAAGGTTTTACTTTTTACAATGAAGAAGAAGTCTATGATGAATTTATCCAATCGGAAAACACCTTGCTGAAAATTTTGAGTTTTGTGTCCATAGTCTGCATAATTATTTCCGTATTCGGCTTTTTCTCACTAATTTCCCTGTCCTGCGAAGAAAAAAGAAAGGAAATAGCCATCCGAAAAATAAATGGAGCCACGATGTGGAACATTCTTGCCATGTATTTCAAAACCTATTTTTCGTTGCTGGTTATAGGTTCGCTGATTGCATTTCCAATAGGGTATTATATTATGAGACAATGGATTGAAAAATATATCAAACAAACGGATATTAGCGCTTGGATTTATTTGTCAATTATTTGTACAATGTCAGCCGTCATTATCCTTTGCGTAGGTTGGCGGGTGTATAAGGCGAGTGTGGAGAATCCGGCGGAAGTAATAAAAACAGAATAAAAAATTATAGTATAGTATTAACATTTTAAATTAGAAATTATTATGATGATTAGAACAGAAAATTTAAAGAAAGTATTTCGTACCGACGAAGTAGAAACGCACGCATTGAGCGGTGTAAGTATTGAGATTAATGAAGGCGAATTTGTCGCCGTGATGGGACCTTCGGGTTGTGGTAAATCTACCTTGCTGAACATCTTGGGATTGCTGGACAATCTTTCGGAAGGCAAGTATTATCTGAATGAAACGGATGTCAGCCTGTTCAGCGAATCGGAACGCACCAAGCTGCGTAAGGGCGTCATCGGTTTTGTATTCCAGAGTTTTAACCTGATTGACGAGTTGAATGTGTACGAAAACATCGAACTGCCCTTGTTGTACATGGGCATCCCGTCGTCGGAACGAAAAACGCGGGTGAATGTAGCGATGGAAAGAATGCAAATCACGCACCGTTCCAAGCACTTCCCGCAACAACTTTCCGGCGGTCAGCAACAGCGCGTCGCCATCGCCCGCGCCGTGGTAGCCGGTCCGAAACTGATTCTCGCCGACGAGCCAACGGGTAACTTGGATTCTAAAAACGGCCTCGAAGTAATGAATTTGCTCACCGAACTGAACAAAGAGGGCACCACTATCGTCATGGTAACGCACAGCCAACACGACGCCGGTTTTGCAGGAAGAATCATCAGCCTGTTCGATGGGCAATTGGTGACGGAGACGACGTTGTAAACCGTATCCGTAGGGGCGAACCTGCGTGTTCGCCCCCTTGACAAATTAATATTTAGCCGGTAAAATTGTTTTATTGAGAGAAATGTAATATCTTTGTAATGTGAAATAAAAAAAATAGCTATGCCCTTCATTTCAATGTTTTATGGAATTATTATTTTGATGTATTTCAAAGACAACAGACAACATCATTCGCCTCATCATGTAAAGTATCAAGGCGACGAAGCTGACCTTTGCCCGGATAAATTGTATTTAGATAGTGAACCTGTTGTTTATCAGCCTTAGTATAAGTAATCCTCACATGCATGAAAAAAACAATATCCTTTTTATTTAGCGCTTTGGCATTTTTCGCTTGCACATCAACAGCAAGCGCACCGGATGCAAAGGGCGCTCGCCTTTACTTGTTGGTCGGCGCTTATTCCGACGGAACCACTTCCGGTATTTCCGTGTATGATTTCAACACCCTGACCGGCGATTTTGAATATTTAAACGATATCAAAGGCGTTATAAATCCGTCTTATCTGGTGGTTTCGCCCGATGAACAATTCATTTATTCGGTCAACGAAACTTCGGATGGCGCCGTAAGCGCTTTCCGGTTCGATAAACCATCGGCCGCTTTCCGTTTTTTGAACACGCAACCGACCCTTGGCGCCGATCCCTGTTTTATCCATATCAATAAAGAGAAAACATTTATCGTAACGGCCAATTACAGCGGCGGAAGTCTTTCTGTTTTCCCTTTGAATGAAGACGGAACGATAAAACCAATCGCACAATCCATCCGGATGAATGTCGCTGCGGAAGAAGTTAAATCGCCGGTTTCGCACATCCACACAGTTGCATTTTCTCCGGATGAAACCTGGTTGTTGGCTACCGATTTAGGAAAAGATAAGATTTATAAATTCAACATTCAACCTGGCGCAAGCGAAACTTTTCTGATTCAGGATAAAGCAAAAACAACGGATTTGGAACCGGGTTCCGGTCCTCGACACCTGGCGTTTCACCCGAATGGGAAATACATTTACAGTATCAACGAATTAGCCGGAACCGTCGCCGCTTTTGAACAAGTCAACGGCCAACTTTCCGCTATCCAATACATTGCCTCCGACACGACTTCCGGTACAAGGAAAAAAGGCAGCGCCGACATTCACATCAGCGCCGACGGCAAATTCCTTTATGCATCCAATCGCTTGAAAGCCGACGGAATCGCTATTTTTTCAATTAATCCCGAAAATGGCAAATTGACAAGCGCCGGCTATCAGAAAACCGGCATCCATCCGCGGAATTTCATCCTTTCTCCCAACGGCAAATTTCTTTTGTGCGCCAACCGCGACAGCAACAACATCCAAGTGTTTGCCGTAAATCCCGAAACCGGTTTATTGCAGGACACAGGAAAAATCATTCAGACAAACAAACCGGTTTGCCTGAAATGGGTCGGAAAATAAACTCAATATTCAACCCCACTGCTAAGCCTGTATTTTGAAATTTATCAAAATACAGGCTAAATTGTTATTATTTTGCGAATTATGGGGTGTTTTTCTGTTGAAATGATGGTTATTTTAATGAAATTTAAATAAAAATAGTTTGTTTGTTAATATTTTTTACATATCTTTGTTTTTAATTTAGACCAAATTACTATTTTATTATTCAAATTTTAAAAAATTTAATGTATGAAGAAAACAGCAATTCTATTATTTTACTTGTTATTTGGCTTCGGATTGGTTTCTGCTCAAACTACTAAGGTAACTGGAACTGTTACTTATGCGGATGACGGAGAACCGGTCATTGGAGCGTCCGTATTTGTAAAAGGCACAAGTGTTGCGGCCATTACGGGTCTTGATGGTACATTTACGCTGGATGTACCGAGTGGTGTAACTACGCTTTCTATTACGTTTTTGGGAATGATTCCCCAAGAAGTAGCAGTTGCGCCGGTAATAAATGTACAGTTGAAAGAAGACTCCCAAAATCTGGATGAAGTAGTCGTTGTGGGTTACGGCACACAGCGCAGGGAGAGTTTGACCGGATCTTTACAAACCTTGAAGAACGATAAACTTAGAACCTCCAGTACGCCTTCTGTGGAAAACCTCTTGTCGGGCAAAGCGCCGGGCGTGTATGTCGCTCCGGGTAACGGACAACCGGGTTCTCGCGGAAATATTGTCATCCGCGGTAAATCGTCTATCAATGGTACGGTCGATCCATTGTGGGTTGTTGACGGTGTAATCGTTGGAACTTCTTCCAGTTATGCCCTCAATCCAAGCGATATCGAAACGATGAGTATTTTGAAAGATGCCGCATCAACCGCTATTTATGGTTCGCAAGGTGCGAACGGTGTTATTGTAGTTACCACAAAAAATGCACAAACAGATAAATTTGTCGTGAATGCTTCTGTTAATTACGGTATCAGTAATTTGGACAATGGCAATCTGGAAGTAATGAACGGTGCAGAACTTTACGATTATTGGAAATCATTCGCTAATCAAGACGCTATTGTTTTCCCTCGTTGGAACGAACAATTGCGCAACGAGAATTACAGTTGGTGGGATTTGGCTACGCAAACCGGTACAACACAAGATTATAACGTATCTATCTCCGGTGGCGGCGAAAAGGTTAAATCTTATTTTTCTTTGGGTTATTATGATGAAGATGGCGCCGTTCGCGGTTACAACTTCAAACGTTACAGTATGCGTTATCGCACGGAATTTAAACCCGTTAGTTGGTTGTCTATCAAACCCAGCGTATCCGGTTCCCGTCGCGATGTGGATAATCGTCAATATTCCACCACAGCGATGTATAGCAATTTGCCTTGGGATAATCCTTATTTGGCCGACGGCACTCCTACACCGCATCGTTCATCTACTTGGGTAAACAGTAACAGCACCAATTATTTGTACGATTTACAATTCAATTATTCCAATAATACCCGCTACTCGTTGACAGGAAACATTGACTTCGATATTCGTTTCAAACCTTGGTTGACTTTCTCGTCTGTCAACAATCTTATTTGGGATAATTATGCCTCCAGCGACTATACCGACCCTCGTTCCGAAGGTGGTAAAAGTGAAAACGGCGCTATCACCGAATTTGATGCAAAAACGATTCGCCAATATACCAACCAAATTCTTCGTTTCAACAAATCCTTTGGCGCTCACTCGGTAACTGCTTTAGCTGCTTATGAGTATCGGGATTATAAATATAAAAATTTAGACATCATCGGTACGGGTATCGCACCGGGTTTTAACGTGTTGGATGTAACGGCTAAACCTTCAAAAACGAAAGGTTACGTGAATGAATCAGCAGTTCAATCTGTTTTGTTCAATGCCAACTATGCTTATGACAGCAAATACTTGGCGCAGTTTTCTGCTCGTAGAGACGGCGCTTCCAACTTGGGTAGTAATGCCAAATATGGTAATTTCTTCTCTATCAGCGGCGGCTGGGTTATCAATAGGGAAACATTCTTCAAAGCGAATTGGGTAGATTTATTGAAACTTCGCGCCGCTTATGGTTCGGTAGGTAACTTGCCCACTTCTTTGTATCCGCAATACGACTTATATTCGGTATCCGCAAGTTATGACGGCATACCGGGCGCCTTGATTTCCCAAATCGGAAATAAAGACTTGACTTGGGAAAAAACTTATACTTTAGGCATAGGCGTGGATTTCAGTTTCTTAAATCGCTATCGCATTAGTTTGGATTATTACGATAAATACACGGATAACATCTTGTTTAGAGTTCCGGTTTCCGGAATCACGGGTGTGACGAGCATTTGGCAAAATATCGGAGAAATGCAAAACAAAGGATTGGAAATTCTCTTGGGCGCCGACGTGGTTAAAAGCAAGGATTGGAACTGGACCGTTGATTTCAACTTTGGCGCTAATACCAATAAGGTAGAAAAATTGTATAAAAATCAAGAACAATTGATTGTTGGCGACGGCAGTAATATTGCCGGTTCCGCTTCAAAATTATTGAAACCGGGATACGACGTGGATACTTGGTATCTTCCCGAATGGGCAGGCGTGAATCCGGAAGACGGCACCCCGCAATGGTATAAAACCGATGAAAATGGCAAACGTGTGGTTACGGGTAAATATGCTGAAGCAAACCAAGTAGATAATGGCGCTTATACCCCTGATTTCTTCGGCGGATTTTCTACAAATTTGGCTTGGAAACAATTTGACTTAAATGCGGTATTCGGTTATTCGGTAGGTGGAAAAATCTACAACTATTCCCGTCAGGAATACGATTCGGATGGCGCTTATGTTGACCGTAACCAGATGAAACCGATGGAAGGTTGGTCTCGTTGGGAAAAACCGGGCGATATTGCAACGCATCCCAAAGCGTCTTACAACAACAAATCTCTTTCACAATCAGTTTCTTCCCGTTATTTGGAAGATGGCAGCTATTTGAAACTGCGCAGCTTATCGGTGGGTTACAATATCCCGTTACCTCAATGGCAAATACAGAATGTTCGCTTGTCGTTTACCGCAGAGAACGTATTTACTATCACAGACTACTCAGGAGTGGATCCGGAAATTCCGGTTAGAGACGGCGCCATTACAGGGGTAACCGGCACAAACAATTATCCGATCACACGTAAGTATATGTTTGGTATCAATTTCACATTTTAATAGACTCACACAATATGAAAAAAATAATATTAACAATTGTAGCCGCAGCCTGTTTATTTACAGCCTGCGATATAGATAGATTTCCTTCTACTTCTATGTCTGCAGAAGAAATTACCAAAGACCCGAATGCTTCTTTGGATGCGCTTCTGAGAGGTAGTTATGCACAAATGAAAACTTGGTCGGATGTGATGCACCGTTGCGGAGAATACGCCGGCGACAACATTATGATACGCGGTAGTTCGACCGATGCATTCTACCAATTTATTTCCTATTCACGGACTCCGAGCAATGGGCGTCTGCAAAGTTTTTGGGATGCAAGTTACAAGGCCATCGCTCAAACTTCCAATATCGTGAAAATGGTAGATGAAGGCCAAAGCGCCGAAATTGATAATAAATTGGGCGAATGTTACTTCCTGCGCGGCTTGATGTATTTTTACCTCTGTCGCGCTTACGGTCGTCCTTACTATCAAAGTCCGGAAACGAATTTGGGAGTGCCCATCGTGAACGGTACGCCGGACGATATGTTCAACCTCTCTTTGCCCGACCGCGCTACCGTAAAAGAAACTTACGCACAGGCGATTAGCGATATGGAAAAAGCAGCATCTTTGATGACGATCAACAATGGCCCCATAGCCGCCTCCAAAGAAGCCGCTTGGGCGATACTTTCTCGTATCTATTTATATATGAGTGGTACGTGGGATAGTCCCAATGCGGAATATGCCCGTAAATCCATTGAATATGCCGATTTGGTAATCAATTCCGGCGCTTATAGCCTTCTAAGCCGTGCTGACTTTATGAAGACCAACACCATTGTTCCGGAAGACAATGAAGAATCTATCTTTGTCGTGAAACGGGTGGCATCCGAATATAGCGGTTACGACCATTATTACAATTTCAGCGGAATGTATGCCGTGATTGGCGGAATGGGCTGGGGAGAAATGTACGCCAGCGCCAAATACTTGGATTTGTTGAACGAAACAGGACGGAACGACTGGTACAAAGGCAAAATCGTAGATGCCCGCGCTAAATTTATCGAACCGACTTATGCAACAACCGGCGAACATACGGTTTTCCGTTTTATCAAAAATGTGTATGATGCGGCAGGCAACCAAACCAATTTCAATTATGTACAAGCCGATGTGACGGTTGACGGCGATAAAGCTTCTTGTAAAGAAACGGTCAATGGCGTTACAACCACCTATCAATTAAAGCCGGTAGATATTGAACAAGGTATTTGGTCGATTGACTACAGAGACATCAAGGCGGACGGTTCACTTATCAAAGAAGTAACCTATCAGGGCGTTATCGATCAATACATCAACTTGAACCGCGTATATCCGCAGTTCTATATTGTGAAATGCTCACGTGAAGGAGAGGATTCTCACTTGCACTCTCCGGTAATTTCTCGTTTGGCGGAGATATATCTCAACAAAGCGGAGTCGGCAGCCAAAGTAGGCGACTATGCTACGGCTCTGGCAGCTTTGAACATCGTTCGCGAACGTTCATTGCCCGGCAAAGGCTATGCTACACTAACTGCAGCCAACGCTGAACAGCTGATTGAAAAAGAACGCACCTTGGAATTGGCGTATCAAGCAGAACGCAGTTATGACGTATATCGCAACGGTCGCGCCTTGACTCGTCTTTACCCGGGCCCGCATAACGCCATGGAAGCCGTACAACCGGCGGATTACCGCGTGGTGTATTACATTCCGCAGAATGCCATCAATTCTTATCCGGGAACGCTAACGCAAAATCCGACATCCAATTAAGTTTGATTAGCGCTATAAATAAGAATCCCGGAAGAAATAAGTTTCTTTCGGGATTTTTTATTTTAATGAACTCGCGTAAGCATCTTCTTGTAAAGATTCCACATTTTTGGACTATTGATAGGCGAACCTACCAACAGTACTTTATTATTTTTATCTAATAGGAAAGTGCGAAAAGGTTTGGGAGGAAAATGATTTAATTGGTCAAATAGATTTTGTCTGTCATATATTATAGGATAATTAAATTCATAATCGGCAAGGGCTTGTTCAAAAAAATCATAATCAGACGAACAAACAACAAATAACAAACCAATGTGTGGTTGTACCTCAAAACAAGAATCCATTAATAGTTTCCAAGAATATAAATCAAGCTGGCATCCTGTACAACCAATAGAATCTACATAAGTTAAAATCTTATAAGGTCTGTCCCATAAATCGGAACAGATTGTATCCTGTCCCAATATTTTATAGTGAATGGTATCGGGAATCATCATTTCTTTACCAGTCCATGCTCTGATAATTTGCTCATTGGCATTTGGTTTCTTGTTGCATGAACCGATAAATAATAGCAAAAAAGATAAAAACAAGATGCATTTTGTTGATTTCATGTCAATTATCTATTTGCTTGTAATTATTATTTTATTTTTTTCCCATGGTAGTTTAGCGTTTCTTATTTCCATATTTGTTTCATCTTTATCCATATTTCCTACATCATCCCATTCTTCCCGAACTACCAATTGACCATCAAATATTATTTCTGTTTTGTCTATGTTTTCTTTGCCTATTTCTTTCTCTGAATTGTATTTGTTTGGTAACAAAACAATTTTTTTGACAGCACCTTCATGAACCTTGACAATACGCCATGCATATCCTCTTTTTTTCAGTAAGAGTTTTGTCCCCGGTTTTGCAGTATATTGAAATTCCCCTGAACTGTTGGATTGAATCTGAGTAGTATCATTCTGATAAATAACAGCTATTCGTACATCTTTTAAAGGTTTATGTGTAATGCTGTCCCAAATGACCGCTTTTTGCCAAGTAGTATTGTGTTGCTGTGAAAATGCCGGATAAATATTTGATAAAGCAACACAAAAAATGGAACTGATGATTAAATAATATCTCATGGTTGATCCAATTAATTAATATTAAAACGTTCAATTACAAATCCCGCATTGTTATCGTATGCAGCTGCATAAAGAATTCCATCAGGCTCATCTACACAGATGGAAAAGATATCCTTGTCTGTTGTAAACGTTTGTATATATTTCCCTTGCCAATCAAAAATGCGAATTTTATTTCCGCGAACAGACCGTCTATTCTGTTCCGCATACGTCTTTCCTGAATATAGCATATAACAATAATTATCACCGCCATAAGCAGACTTATAATTCATCACACAATCATCCTCTATTTGTAGTTTCTGGCTAAATTGCACCTTAGCATCCATTGTTTCTTGTTTATGTACCAACAAAGCTTTATTATTTTCAATTTGATAAAACTCAATATTGTCGCAATAGGAACAGCCAAAGGTAAAATGATTTCCATTAGAACAGAAATTTCCCTGATAAATGAAAAAACGCATAGTGGGGTCCATTTCCTCACCCTTGAACGGGTATGTGCCGAAAACGCCGATGTATTCGGCATTTTTATCATACAACCGATACCTTCCATCGTCAAACATACCTATTCCAACGAAACCAGACTGTGTCGGCTTGATATTTGCTGGTCTATCTTTAAAAACGAGTTTTTTTTCGGCTATAGGTGTCTGCCCTATATTGACAATGTCTTTTACATCATATAAACTCAAGGCGCCGGTTTGCATCTGAAACACCCCTAATTGTCCGTTGTCTATAAATAATTTCAATGGCGGAATTGCTTCTTCCGGCCCCTGTCCTTCATCCATAAAACGACGAACGAATCTGTCGTTTTTTACATCGAAGACAGTAATTAGCTGCTTGTCATACTTATCATAAAACATTAATAGAGAATCAATACGGACTAATTCGGTAGGTTGCCCAATTAAGCAGTCTATATTTACTTTCTGTCCAACTATTGGTTTTTCTTTATCTGAAAAACTTGAATTTGTGTTACATCCCATGATACAACATGAGAGTATTACTAAAAATAAACGGGCATATCGTGCAAGCATAATAATGTTTTTAAATTAAAAGGTAGATTAAGTGATGAAAAACAAGAATATATAACAGTTGTTTCTCTGTGCAACTCTGCATTTTCTCCATGTAATAATCACACAGAGAGATCAGAGAAAGCACAGAGTTGCATAGAGATTGAAACTTGTTAATTTCGTAATCCTAAATAATCAAAATTTAATCTACCTTGATATTCATCAATCTTCACATTGCAATAAATAATATCCATAACAATACCCACACCATTCCCAAGGACATGACGTAGAACATTTGTCAAAATATGAACATTCAATGTCTCCAAAGGCTTCCACGTTAGCCAATGTTACATCCATTTACTGCATCACTTTTCAGGCTCATGTTGATATTCAACGTTGCTGCTACAAACACAGCTAAACCAATATTTGATAAAATTTTTGTTTTCATGAATAATAAATTTAAAATTAATATTATGTTATTTTTTATAATGGTTTGTTACAAAAATAGTTTACGTTTGCAAACGTATTAAAAAAAGATTAAACTCGCAAATATTATTAAAAAATAGTTGTGTATTTAACTGTTTTTTTTAACAAAAACCAGATCGGAAGTAACAATTGACCAAGAAAGAACGCACCTTGGAATTGGCGTATCAAGCAGAACGCAGTTATGACGTATATCGCAACGGCCGCGCCTTGACTCGTCTTTACCCGGGCCCGCATAACGCCATGGAAGCCGTACAACCGGCGGATTACCGCGTGGTGTATTACATTCCACAGAATGCCATCAATTCTTATCCGGGAACGCTAACGCAAAATCCGACATCCAATTAAGTTTGATTAGCGCTATAAATAAGAATCCCGGAAGAAATAAGTTTCTTTCGGGATTTCTTATTGTGTGCCGTGCATGGCAATTAACTTGGTGGTGCAAGTCCACTATGGGGGTCGGTAGTAGCCAACCATTAGCTCAAGGCAAGGGTGTCCATCGTGAGTTGGAATCTGAAGGAAGCCGGCGGCAAAGTTCCGAACCGAGGAACACGAACGACATCAGGCATATCCGGTTGGACGAGTTTGCAATACAAAACGAAGTCCTATTACTACCCGGAAACCGGAGTGTAAATGTTGCGGTTGCATGGGATGAAAGTTAATTGTCTTACCACGGGAGGTCTCACAGACGTGCGGAGAAGTTTTTTTTAGAAGCACGGCTAACAATCGCTGTGAGAAGTCAGCAGAAGCCATAGTAGAACGGAAAAGAGCCTGCTCCAAAGTAAAACGGTAAAGCAGGAGAACTCACGAAGTTTGAAGGGCAGAACCTTGCAGTATGATAGTCAATGAAAGTTACCGGGAAAGGATTAATCAGATGCTCGAAAGAGGCTCCTTGCAAGAACAATAGGACGGAATCCGAAAGATAAGCAAGAGTGATACTTCCGGCTTGGATAACCGAAAACAACATCTACACATTAAAAGATGTAAAGCAAGGAACCGCCGTGTACCGAACGGTACGCACGGTGGTGTGGGAGGTCGAAACGGGAAATAATCCCGTTTCTCCTACCCGATTTTATCCTTTTCTCCTACATCACGCTTGCAAATAAATATTTTACAAATTTTTCAAAATATTTGGAGATATGAAATACGGGAAACCAGGTTATTGCAGGACACAAAAAAACATTCCGATTAGAAAAATCGGTTTATTCGAAATGGGTTGGAAAGTAAAGCGAAAAACTTAGTGTTGTTCGCTTTCTTTTACCTGTTTGGCCGCTTTGGCTGCTTGTTCTGCTTTTTGCTGTGCCTTTGCAGCTTTTTCAGTCGCTTTATCAGCCGCTTTTTTGCTCTTTATCGCCTTGTCGATTACCGCTTTTTTGTCTTTTAAAACATTCTGCGCTTCCGTTTTTTCTCTAAGCTCCGAATTCAAAGTAAGATTCTCCTTGTCTGCTTTCAATTTCAATTTCAATGTTTTGATTTCAGATTTTAGAATATCTATTTCCGCCTTGTACTGGCTACTCAGTTCTTTATCGCTCTTTGAACCGTCTTGAGCTTTTACCATGCCTACCGAACAAGTAAGCATCAAAACCATACATAATGTGATTAACTTTTTCATATTCTAATTTTTTTTCATTTTACACCACAAATGTAAGCGAAATATTTTACATATCCGTGTTTTATTTTGTTTTTTTATTGGTAGAAAATGATTGACACCTCCGGAGGATAAAAAATCACAAAAAAAGTGAAAAAGATTTGGTAGTATAAAATATTCTTCGTTCCTTTGTGGCATACTTATATATGTCACTAAACGTGTATGCCATGATTGAGATTAAAAATTTGACTTTCCATTACGGAAAACGGAAGAAATTGTTTAACGATTTCTCCTTGGATTTGGAGCAAGGAAGCATTGTCGGCTTGCTCGGAAAAAACGGAGCGGGCAAATCCACCCTGCTCAAATTGGTTGCCGGGCTATTGTCCCCGCAACAAGGTGGAATAACGGTAAACGCTTATAAACCTATTCAGCGCGATCCTAATTTTCTGGCGGATATCTACATGATTCCCGAAGAATTTTACTTGCCGGCAACCACCATTGCCGGTTATCTGAAAGCGATAACGCCGCTTTATCCTTCCTTCGATAAAGCGAAGTTGAACAACATCCTTACGGAATTTGAATTATCCGTCAGCGATAAATTGAATAACTTGTCGCACGGACAGCGGAAGAAATTTCTGATTGCGTTTGCCTTGGCCAGCAATTGTAAATTGCTTATTCTGGACGAACCCACAAATGGCTTGGATATTCCGTCCAAAAGTTTGTTCCGAAAAATATTGGTCAGTTCGGTAACAGACGAGCAGTTGGTGCTAATTTCGACCCACCAAGTGAAAGACATTGATACCATCATCGACAAAGTAGTGGTAGTGGAAAACGGTGCAATGGTTTTTGAGGAAAACGTAACCGGAATCAGCAGCAAATATCTTTTTGAAACGGTGGCCGCTCCCGACGGCATCAACGATATACTCTATCAGGAAAAATCGCCGATGGGCTACCGGATTATCCGGCCGGCAAACGGCGACAACGAAACAAGCATTGATTTGGAACTCCTTTTCAATGCCATTATTCATAAAACAATTAAATAAGCGCGTTATGAAATCAAATAAATTTTTCAGTTTGAAACGGTTTTCCCGTTTTTTTGGCGCCGATTTGCGTTTAAATAAGAAATACTACTTTTTTTGTTTCGCAGGAATGGCGGTTGGTCTTTACATAATCTTTTTGCTGAATATGCGGTATAGTTTAAGCGAGAATGGTTATCAACCGCTGTTTGTTTTAGGTCTGTTGGGCCTCGGCGCTTTTGTTGGAGATGCTTTTAACGATTTGAACAGTAAAACAAAAACAGCTAATTATTTATTACTTCCGGTATCGATATTTGAGAAAATATTATCTCAGTTTGTAATCCGTTTTGTATTCGGTGTTGGTTTGTTCTTATTACTGTTTTGGGTAGATGCGTATTTAGCACGAGAAACACAAATGATACGCATGGCAGGCAATGAAAAGATATATGAGATTGCCCCGTTTCATTATTCATTGTTATATAAATGGGTAAACGATTATATGTTGTTTTTTGTAATGATTTGTGTATCAATAGGATTATTCTTATTTGCCGGACGATTGTTTTTCGGTCGTTTTGGATTGATAAAAACGATTATCGCAGGCTTCGCGGCGTTTCTCTTGATAGTGTGTTGTTTTCCTTTATTTTCCTATCTATTTTATCCGGCGGAAACGCATGGATTCGATGTCAAGTTGCCCATGTATGAGCTGTTCGATGATATTAATAATGTGGAATTGTTTGTTTACGGCATTGCTTATTTTTCATGGTTATTTTTATTACCCTTGGCCTATTTCAAACTCAAAGAAAAACAAGTATGAGTATAGATTTTAAATCCACCAAAGGCATTTTTCTGCAAATTGCGGAAAATATATGCCACCAGATATTGGAAGGCAAACTTCCGCCGGGCGAGCGCGTTCCCTCGGTGCGCGATTTGGCCGCCGATTTTGAAGTGAACCGGAATACGGTATTGCGCACCTACGCTTTATTGGACGAATCGGGCGTTTTTGAAAACAAGCGGGGCATTGGATTTTTCGTTTCGGAAAACGCTGTAGAAATGATTCGCTCTACCGAAAAGAAAGAATTTTTTCAAAACGATTTGCCGGAATTTATCCAAAAAATAAAACTTTTGAAACTGAATGAGAACGATTTATCCGAATTAATCACCGTAATAAAAACAAATTAATATGAAAACAAGTAATTATATAGTCATTGCATTTTTTACATGCATTATAGGAGGAATATTGGTTTTGTTTATTGCCGCAAGAGGCCATGAAAACGATTACCATCCGGGCCTAATGAAAATGACCCTATCTTCAAATGACGCAGCCGGTTTAGCTAATTTTTCCGTAATTGTAGCAGAATCAAATACTCAATTTACCATTGAGCAAAGCGATAGCTGCCGTTTGACGTTCTATTATCCCGAAAAAGAAGATGAACCGAAAAATCCGTATCGAATCAGCGGCGATACGCTTTATTTTTTGGATACAGGGAACTTGGTATCTGTGAATTTGTATTTAAATGTTTCGAAACAATTGTCATCGCTTACGGCAAAAGAGGGAAGCCGTATCAATTTAAGGAATCTTAATTTGGATTCTTTATCGGTGTTTGCCCAAGATGCCAATGTTCGAATCAATAATACCCATATCGAAAATTTTCTTCTGCAAGCCAATAACACAAGAGTAGATTTGTATTCAAATACGATCAATCAAATTTCCGCCAAATTGGAAAATAACGCCACATTATATATTTCCGGAAATATAGATAAAGTTGTTATTGAGAAAGATTCGACCAGTAATTATTCGTTGCATTGAATCCGTCGTTTTCATATCTTCTCCCAACAAATTAAAAAAGATAAGCTCCTTTTACCAAGAGGGGCTTATCTTTTTTCTAAACGATCACTATCCCACCTGTATTTTAACTCAAATGAAACGGATTTGCAACCTTGTTGTAACGCAATGCGGCTATTTTTGGGGAAGGAAAAAAGGAATTCAAATCCCTCTAAACAAAAATGAAATATGAGCAACAGGCCTTATTTTGAAACAATCGTTTTATCAGACATACACATTGGTTCCGAGTATTCGAAGTTTAAGGAAGCTATTGCGTTTCTTCGGGCAGTTGATTGCAAAAAATTGATCCTTAACGGCGATATTATAGACGGATGGAAGCTCAAAAAGAACAGTGTGAAGTGGAAGAAAAGTTATACTGCCTTTCTGAAGGTGCTGATGAAAAAGATGAGTAAAAACGGCACCGGGATCATTTATGTGCGCGGCAACCACGACGATTTTTTGGATCAAGTGGCGCCTTTCCGGTTCGCACAAATATCTATCGTGAAAGATTATGTGCACGAGAGTCATGGAAAACGCTATTTTGTGTTGCATGGCGATGTGTTCGATTCGATTACCACCCATGTGCGTTGGTTGGCGAAAATGGGCGATGTTGGATACTCTATCTTGCTGTGGATCAACAAACACTATAACCGCTATCGGCTGAAAAAGGAGAGGCCTTATTACTCTTTGTCGCAAACAATTAAACAAAAAGTTAAAACAGCTGTGTCGTATATTTCGGATTTCGAGAAAGAATTAGTAGCTTTGGCGCGAAATCTTCATTTCGACGGTATTATTTGCGGACACATCCACCATCCCGCTAACGTTTTTTATGACGGGATACACTACCTGAACTCGGGCGATTGGGTTGAATCTCTTTCGGCGTTGGTAGAAAAAACGGATGGGACATGGGAAATTCTCTATTACGAGGATTTTTGCAAAGAGTTTGAACCGGATATGGCCGAAGAGATGCTACTAACGGAAACAGATGAAAGTACTTTTTGTAGTCCAAGGTGAGGGACGGGGGCATTTTACGCAAGTTAAAAAGTATTTGCTCTGATGTTGGACGAAAATGAGATATTTTGCAAAAATATAACAATTCCTTCAAATACTTACACATTTTTTATATCTTTGTCACTGATTTTTTGAATAAATTACCTCACGACAAATTCTATAAACATAGAAAACGCAACTGTAAAATGAAAGCAATTATTCTTGCCGCAGGAACTGCATCGCGATTGCGACCGCTAACAGAGCATACTCCAAAATGTTTGCTTAAAGTCGGTTCGAAAAATTTATTGCAACGAACAATAGACGCTCTCATTGAAAATCAAATAAAAGATATTGTAATCGTAACCGGCTATCTGCACGAAATGATAGAATCGTTTGTTGTATCCCATTATCCCGGTTTATCGGTAGAATTTATCTACAACGACCGTTACGAATCGACCAATAATATCTATTCCCTGTGGTTAAGCAAAGATTCGGTATTAAATGCGGATATCCTTTTATTAGATAGCGATATTCTATTTGAGCCGGCAATTATCGCTTGCCTTTTGGCGTCTTCCCATGCTGCTTGTCTGGCTTTAAATAAGCATGAATTGGGTGCAGAAGAAATAAAAGTCATTGTTGATTCCAACAACCGGGTGGAAGAAATCAGCAAAGTTTGTTCGATAGAAAAAGCGGTCGGCGAATCCATTGGCATAGAAAAAATGTCCAATGATTTTGTTCGTATTTTGTTCTCCGAATTGGACGAAATGATATGGAAAAAGAATCAAGTAGCTGTTTTTTACGAGGCTGCTTTTGAAAACATTATCAGGAAAGGCGCGAACATGTATGCCGTTGATACTACAGCTTTGTTTTCCATGGAATTAGATACGGTGGAAGATTTTCAAACCGCTTGCCTGCAAATCCCCTTAAATCTTCGTTGATATGAGAATTGTTTTGTTTTGTGAACATAAATACGCTGTCAGCATCTTATCGCCGCTGCAAACGGAAACGAATAAATCGGACAAATATTCGGTTTTGTGGTTTGTCGATGCCCGCAACATTCCCGATTTTCCTTTAAAAAATGAAGTAAACTGGACGAACAGTATGCAGGAGGTATATAATTTTTCGCCGGAAGCGATTTTTGTTCCGGGAAATATTGTGCCGTATTACCTTCCGGGCGTAAAAGCCGAAATTTTTCACGGATACGCCGCCGAGAAAAAAGACCATTGGATTATCCGAAGGTATCCGGATATGTATCTGACCCAAGGCCCATTCTTTACGAAATCCTTTCAGAAATTAGCCTTGAAATACAAGGATTTTGAAGTAGTCGAAACCGGCTGGACGCGGCAAGATTGGATTTACGAAAATCTGCATACTTTCGATGCGGAAAAACAACAATTGTTGGACAAACATCAAAAACAACAGATTGTGCTTTATGCGCCTACCTTTTCGCCGTCTCTGACCTCGTTGCCCGTAATTAAAGAAGCCTTGAAACGTTTGACGGATGAGAAAGAAATCGTTTTATTGCTGAAATTTCATCCCTTGACCAAGCCTGAATGGGTGGACGAATATCGACAATTAGCCGCAGAAAATGAGCACATTATCTGGGTGGACGACCATCAGATAACAAAATATATCCTGATGTCCGATTTGATGATTAGCGACACTTCGTCGGCTTTATACGAAGCGCTCTTGCTCGACAAACCGGTAATTACCTACAAAAATGCAGCGGATATACACTATTGGTTAGACATGAAGGACGTTAATGAATTGACAAAAGCATTCGATGAGGTGCAAACCGAAGCCGTCTATCCGCTAATGCGGGAATGGATCATTGACAATTACGACCCTTATTTGGATGGGAAAGTCGCTGAACGGATGCTACAAGCTGTTGAAGATTATATTACCCGGCATGGCGTTCCCAAGGAGCGAAAACTGAATTTTTGGCGCAAATACCAGAGTATTAAGAAATTTGGACGAATCAAGCGAAAATAGCCGTCAATCATCAAGCAAATATTTGCGGTTAGGATGTTTTTTTGTGAACTTGACCCAAAATTGGGTGCGATAATGCAACGTTAATTGTGCAAATTGTGCAACATCAAAATTGCGGTCTTGAGCGTAAACTTGTGCGATGAAAAGGATGGTTTCCGTTCTGCCCCATAATTTGCGCAAATTAAAAGCGGCGCTTTTCTTATCAACTTCACCGAATTTTACCCGATTTAAATCAACCAAACAAAAATTGTATTGATCATTCACTTTGTTATACATAATATTTCCCGGAGAATAATCGATATGCAAGACTTCTTTGCTGTGAATGGATGCTGTGAAATGGGCAAACGCCTCGGCTAAATCTTTCACTTCTTCGAGCGGTTGATGAAGCAAATCGCGCAACAACTTGGGGTAGTCCGAGAAAGCTGAAATATAGAAAGAACCCGCAATCAGTCCTTTGCGCTTCTCAGTCAGATAGGCGACTGGAACAGGTGTATTAATCCCTTTTTCAATCAATTTTAAGGCATATCGATACGATCGTTCCGCTTTTGACAAACGGAAAAACGAATAAGCAATCCGATTGATAATGTGAGGCGTTTTGAACGATTTGACAACCCAAATCTGATCGTTTATCCGGAATTTTTTCAGCGTATTTCTTCCCTTGTAAATGACTTCGCCTTCCTCTTCAAACCGGTCGGGTAAACGCTCGATAAAAGAAAGCTGCGATTGGTAAGATGGATTTATTCGGAAAGTCATTTCAGTATCTTATTTATTTGGTTGATAATCATTTCCGAACTAATCATTTTCAGGCAAGCATAATCGCCCCTGAGGCAAGGTTTGTTTCCGAAAGTCGAACAAGGGCGACAGACTAAATCCACTTGTACCGCATTATCGGGATTTTGATTGAAACCGTAAAAGCCGGCATACGGATGAGTGGCGCCCCAAATCGAAACCACCGGCGTATTGACCAACGAAGCCAGGTGCATATTGGCGGAATCCATACTCAGCATAACATCCAAACTATTCATCAGAAAGAGTTCGTCGTGAAAAGACAACTGACCGGCAACCGATTCGACGGATGCGTATTTCTCCATCCAGTATTCCAATAAATCGCTTTCTTCTTTTCCGCCAAACAAAAATATTTTTGTATCCGGGCGTTCATTCAACCTGCGGACAACTTCTTCCATCAGCTCCGGCGGATAAATTTTCCCCCGGTGTTTGGCAAACGGAGCGATGCCAATCCGGGTTCCTTCTTTTTTGTCTTTTCCGGCAAATAACGAGGTAAAATCCACAGAAGCGTCGTATCCTAATTTTTCAAAGACTTCCTGATAACGCTTGATGGATGTTTTCAGAGGAGCTAATTTTTTATGATTTTGTTGGACAAGCGCCCTTTTCTCTTTCCTGCCTTTGTCAATCAAGGCGATTTCGGCGCCTTTCATCCGGAAATAAAAATCAAGGATGCCCGACCGTATAACATCGTGCAAATCAGCGATTTTCACTATTTTTTCCGTCATTGCGGGCTTGACCTGCAATCCCATAATGACCGCATTGATTTCCGGAATCCCTTTCAACAATCCGATAAATCCTTTGTGCTTATCTTTCGTATGCACCGGAAAAACAGTCAGGTTGTCCGGCTTGTTGACAAACAGCGGATACAGTGGTTTTTTGGTAATCAACACAAACCGGTCATCCGAATTTTTCCTCGCGACCGAATAAAGGACAGGGATGAGGATAGCCACATCCCCCAGCGAGGATAAACGGATGACAAGCGTTGTCGCCATAATTATTTTTTCCCGTATAATACAGGATTCAGATTCGGGTCGTTGTACATTTTCATCTGTTTGTACACTTTCATGTACTTTTTCCCCGATTCGATATCTTCCAACAATTGGTCGATAGCTAACGACAAATCGCTCCGTTGTTCCAACAGAATATTCAATTTGTTCAAACAGGCGGTTGTATGTTCCGTTTCCGCATCTTCCCGTTCCGTTTCCAAACGCATGTGGTAGATTTTCAGCGCCAGAATAGACAAACGGTCAATCGCCCAAGCGGGACTTTCCGTATTGATGCTCGCCATTTCCGAAATTGCTACATTTTTGTACTTATCCAAAAAATAGCTGTCAATCAACTCGACCAAATCGGTTCTATCCTGATTCGACCGGTCAATTCTCCGCTTGATTTCAAGCGCTTTTTCCGCATCAATCTGCGGATTACGTATAATATCTTCCAGATGCCACTGAACCGCATCAATCCAATTTTTCAAGTAAAGATAATACTCAATGGATTTTTCGGGAAAAGGGTTCCGTATTTCCGCATCTACATCATCCCACTGATGATAGTCCCGAATGGATTGTTCGAATATTGGGAATGCGAGTGTAGTAAATTGCATATTCATTCTATTTCAACGCTTTTATTCTGATGTTCCTGAATTTCAAATAAGACCCATGTCCAAGAAATCCGATATAACCGGTTTTGTTGAATAGGCCGGGATGGTCGTTGTGATCGATCGTGCCGTTCTTCGCCGCTTCTCTGATGTTTCCGTCCACAATGACTTCGCCATTCAGCGTCACTTTAATATGGTCGCCATCAGCCACAATTTCTTCATAATTCCATTCGCCATTCAGTTTGGGAGAAATCCGTTTGGCGGGAATAACTCCATAGACCGATCCATGAACCTGATAGGGCGCAATATCGCTATATACGGGATGGTCGTGGTCTAATATCTGTATTTCCATACCATAGTAGGCGGCGTCTTTGTCCTGTTCGGCACGGATGCCTACGCCATTGTTCGCACCGGGTGTTAACTGAAATTCAAAACGGAAAACGAAGTTTCCATATTGCTCCTTGGTGTATAAATTTCCACCGAAACTTTGGCTTGGATGTAGAGAAATGCAACCGTCTTCCAAAATATAATCGACTGTGTTTCCCGTCCAATGGTGCATATTCGTACCATCAAAAAGCGCTTTGAATCCTTCTTTTTTCTCTTGTGCCGATAACTCAAAAGGTTTGGGACGTTCCAATTCTTTCACATAGATATTCCGGTAATAGACTTTACTGCCATGCGCCTGCAATTCAATTTGTTCGAGCGGAAATATCGGCTGTGAGCGATCCCAATAGTTTTCAAGGATTACATTATCGACTACCAATTCGCCATTCAGCAAAACCGTTACGCGGTCGCCTATCATTTTAATATACAAAGTATTCCATTCTCCCAGCTTATTATCCGCTACTTTGAGCGGTTTGGATGGATTGCTTTTATTATTGTACAACCCGCCGGAGCCAACCTGTGCGCCCACATTGGTGCGGGCAATGTTCCACATTTGTACTTGGGGCGTACCGCGCAGGTAAACACCGGCATCGGCGTCCGGCGACGGTTCCAATTGCCAATCCACATACATTTCAAAGTCGCCGTATAACTTTTCGGTACAAATATTATCGTATCCTGTACCATCGAACAGCAACAAGCCGTTTTCGACTCTCCAGTCTTTGCGCATCTGTTCATCAGCTGTTATTTGCTTTTTGGCCAATTCTTCCGGTTTCATTTTGGCGCGGGCGATCGGATTTTCGACCAAACCTTTCCATCCGGACAGGTCTTTTCCGTTGAAGAGAGAGACAAATCCCGCTTCTTCCGGCATTTCATTCAGGTGTTTGCGAATGGCTTCCCTTTGGTAATCGGCATCCGGATTATTCAACACTTTTGCTGTTTTTTCGAGCAATTGGCGAACATTTTTCCCGGTAAAATTTTTGTTATTCAAGGCGATATTCATCACGGCATTGGCCGCTTCTTGTTGTACAGCCGGTTTATCCAAATATTCTCCGGCCAACAATAAACCGGGAAACGAATTGGTTTGTCCGATTTGTTTCAGGATTCCATTTTTTTGTGCATCGGTTTTTGCTATTTCCAAAGCATTCGTCAGGAAAAGCCGCCGATTTTCTCCTTTCAGGCCGGGAGCGGATACCAACTGAACATACTTGGCGAATGCCTTGTCGAAATAAGAAGCGGCGCTTGGATTTTTAGCTATTGCCAATAATTCACCGGCCACTTCGATGCCTTGCCAATTCAGTAAGGCCTGAAAAGCGCCATCCCGGTCATTGGCATTTCCCGCTTGGAAACGGTCAACCACAAAGCGCAACGCCTTGGAATCGCCGGAAGCGGTAAGTATGCTGTAATAAAGCGCTTGTTTGTTTTTTTCTGTTTTATTGATTTGTGCGGAAATCATCTCAAATTGGTTTTCGTTAGGTAAAGATTTTAGTGCGGCGACAATGGCTTGTTGAACCGGCGCCAAAGTTTCCGGACTGCTTTTTTCCAAAAGCGGGTATAAATCGGCTAAGTCTTTTACCGTTACAACATTCTTTAAAGCGGAATAGGCGGCAGAACGCACCTCCGGAGAAGTTGCATTCAATTGTTCAAAAACCGCTTTCCCCTGTTCGTCCGCTTTCCTGCCGGAAAGTAGTTGCAGGATGGCTATTTTCCCTTTGTCCGGCGCAGTAGTCAGGTAAGGAACAATCGCAAGTGCAATATTACCTTGCGTAACCGTCAAAGCATTTTTCGCCAAATCAATATCATCAACAGGATACTGAATTTTACTCCAAGTATTCAACATTTTAGCTAAAGCGGCAATGGATTTTTCATCGCCTGTTTTTGCCAAAAGGGTAGCGGAAGCCTGTTTTACGTCCCGGTCTTTATCCGACAATTGTTCGACAAAAACATCCGTATAAGAAGTGTTGATAAGTTCTTTTTTCGCAGGATTGTCGTAAATTTTTACAAATGTATTGAGAATATCCGTTTTGAGTTCAGGCCCCGCCTTCTTCAAATAAATTACCAATTCGTTGTACAGTGCAGGATTGGCATAATCCAAAGCGAATGTCAAAGCCGCATTTCGATAATCTCTGCTTTTATCTTTCAAAGCCGTTTGCAATAGTTTTGAAACATTGGCGGGATTGGCTTCCATCAGCAATTGCAGAGCGGCTTCGCGGTCTTGAATTTGACCTGTCTTTTCCGCTTTTTTCAATAAATCTTTTGCTTCTTTTTCCGACAAGGGCGTTTTTTGAGGCGCCTGTCTGTTGATGGATGACAAAGCCTTAGCGGCAGCATCGCTAACTACTGTTGAATTGTCGTTCAAATAAGTCGTTAATTTAGCGACCGTTTCTTTTTTTCCGGCAATTTCGAGCAGACTGATGATAAACGCTTTTGTGTCGGCATCCTTGATTCCGTCCAATGCTTTCAGGTAGGCATTGACTACGGTCAGCCGGGCGGCGTCCTGTCCTTCAGCCGAAACATAATCGGCCAAGCCATTCAATGCATATTTTACTTTGGCATCGTTTTTCTTGTTGGTTTCCAATGATTTCGCCAACTGCAAAATGCCGTTCTCTTCGGTAGAAAGCAGGTCTTTTTGCAACTGAATATACTGTTTTTCGTTTTGAGCAGGCGTTTGCGCCAATACGTCGGCAATAATAGTAGTAGCGGTACGATTTTCAGGCTGTTGGGCATAAATCATTCCGACACTCAACAGCAAAATAGCTAACAGTAAATATATTTTTTTCATTATGAGTTCTGTATTAATTGTGTATTAAATAATCCAAGGCGAACGCATGGGTTGATCCAACAAGCGATTGGCCGCTTCGTCGTTGACAAATTCCAATTTTACCGGATCAAAGTGTAAGGTACGATTCAAGCGCAAAGCTACCACGCCCATATTGACAATCGTAGAGGAACGGAATCCGTTTTGTTCATTCAAAGCAAACGGTTTACGGGTTTTTATACTTTCGATGAAATCGGAAACCTGCGGTTCGGGTTCCGGAAAGTCGGCGAGTTTTTTCTCCCAATTCGGAATATCGCAAACAAAGTTTTTGTAAACATTGCCTTTCGGGCCGGCAATATAGGGCGTATCCGGATTTCCGAAATCGCCGCCCCAAAGAATGATTTGACAGCCATCTTCGTAAGTGTAGGTAATGGAGCGCCAGGTACCGATTGCATCGGGATGCTGTTGCGGTGCATCGATTTCCACTTTTACCGGGCTGGTATGGTCTTTACCTAAGATGTATTGCACGGGGTCAATGTAATGTTGTCCCATATCGCCCAATCCGCCGCCATCGTAATCCCAGTATCCGCGAAAGGTTTGGTGTACCCGGTGCGCGTTGTAGGGTTTATAGGGAGCCGGTCCCAACCACATATTGTAATCCAATTCGGACGGAATGGGTTCCGGGTCAAGATTTTCTTTGCCCACCCAATAAAATTTCCAATCAAATCCGGTATGTTTGCTGATGGTTACTTTCAACGGCCAACCAAGCAATCCGCTTTGCACTAACTTTTTCAAGGGTTTGACGGGCGTACCCAAACCATAAAAATTATCCTCAAAACGAAACCAAGTGTTGAGGCGATACATGCGCCCGTATTGTTTGACGGCTTCCATTACCCGCTTGCCTTCGCCAATTGTGCGGGTCATCGGTTTTTCGCACCAGATGTCTTTTCCCGCTTTTGCCGCTTCAACAGACATGATGCCGTGCCAATGCGGAGGCGTAGCAATATGTACAATATCCACATTTTTGTCCAAAATCAGGTCTCGGAAATCGTGATAAGCGGCAATCGTTCCGTCAACAAGTTTTCTCCCTGCTTCGAGGTGGTTTTTATCTACATCGCAGACAGCCACTAAACGGGTTCCCCCGTAATTGACATGGCCGCGCCCCATTCCACCTACGCCGATAATACCTTTGGTCAATTGGTCGCTTGGCGCAATAAAGCCCTTACCCAGTACGTGACGGGGAACAATCGTTAGCACTGCAATCCCGCCTAATTGTTTTAAAAATTTTCTTCTGTTGGTGTTCATCATGGTATAATTTATTAATGATTCATTTAACCTTCTAAAACGGAGTAGATAACCCCCACTATCGACAATACGATTATTACCGACCCCACAATTCTATTCATAATCCATAATCTGCGGAGATTAATTACTTTTCGCAACTTTCCCACAAGAAAAGTAATGGCAAACCACCAAGCCAACGCTCCGGTTAAGATACTTAGCAAGCCTAACAAAATGGAAAAAAGTTTTTCTTCGGAAGAAAAGAAATTAAACCGCGCAAAAAGTGCGATATATAGAAAAATGATAAGAGGATTAGACAGCGTAAACACAAAAGCGGTAACGATATCCTGATAGAAGGAGTTGCCGTTTTCCTTGGGTTTTTGAATTCGCTTGAAAGGGTTGGATTGGAAAATGTAAAAGCCAAACGCCATCAGTAAAATACTTCCGGCAATCTCTAAAATAAGTTTATTTCCGGAGATAAAATCGATAATAAAACCGATTCCCAAACAGGTAATCCCTGCATAGATAAGGTCGGAAAAAGCCGCCCCGACACCCGAAAAAAAACCATGCCATTGCCCTTTGTTCAGTGTCCTTTGAACGCAAAGCAATCCGATAGGCCCCATGGGTGCGGAAATAAGGATACCAATAATTATCCCCTTACATATTATCCCGACTATATCGAACATCTTTGAAAGTTGAAAGTTGAAAGTTGAGAATTGAAAGTTGAGAATTATTTGGGGTGTAATATAATTCTCAACTTTCAACTCTCAACTTTCAATTCTTAAATTATAGAGCATTGATTTCTTTCAATACGTTATTCGTTGAGCGAACTGCATTTGCACTCTTTTCAAACAAGGCTTTTTCTTCATCGTTCAAGTTGAAATCAACAATTTTTTCAACGCCTGTGCGACCGATAACGGCCGGAACGCCGATGCAGATATCGCTTTGTCCGTATTCGCCTTCCAAATAAACGCAGCAAGGAATTACCCGTTTGTAGTCGCTGATAATGGATTGAGCTACGTAGGCTCCGGCTGCTCCGGGCGCATACCAGGCGGAAGTGCCCAACAAACCGGTCAAAGTGGCTCCACCTACCATGGTGTCGGCTACAACTTTGTCCAAAACGGCCGCATCCAACAAATTGGATACCGAAATTCCGTTGTAAGTGGCCAAACGTTTCAGCGGAATCATGGTTGTATCGCCGTGGCCGCCGATGACAACGCCTTCTACTTGAGCAGGATTGCCATTCAAAGCCTGACTCAGATAGTATTTGAAACGAGAGCTGTCCAAAGTGCCACCCATACCGATTACGCGGTTTTTAGGAAGACCGGTTGCTTTCAATGTCAAATAAGTCATCGTATCCATCGGGTTGGAAATGATGATGAAAATGGCTTCGGGAGAATATTTCAAGCAGCTTTCAACCACACTTTTTACGATTTTTGCGTTGGTGCCGATTAATTCTTCGCGTGTCATTCCCGGTTTACGGGGAATACCGGAAGTAACGATAATTACATCCGAACCGGCGGTCTTGGAATAATCGTTGGTTACTCCTACCACTTTGGTTTCAAAACCCAATGTTTGAGCAGTCTGCAATATGTCTATCGCTTTTCCTTCTGCTACACCTTCTTTTACATCCAGCATGACAACTTCGTCAACGACTTTGTTGAATGCCAATACATTTGCACAGGTAGCGCCTACGTTACCTGCACCTACTACGGTTATTTTTGCCATAATTGAAATTTATTAAATAATTTTATTTTCGTTTTTATTTGCGCGCAAAGGTACAAATTTTTTTTATAATAATGCTTTCAATTTGCTTTCAAGTAAGCTTTTTTGTGCCGCACCGACATGCTTGTCCGCCAATTTGCCGTCCTTGAAATAGAGAATTGTCGGAATACTCCGGATGCCGTATTCTCCGGCTATTTCGTCGTTTTCGTCAATATTTACTTTGCCGATAACGGCTTTCCCTTCGTATTCGCTCGCTAATTCTTCAATAAACGGGCCTATCATCCTGCACGGGCCGCACCATTCCGCCCAAAAATCTACTACTACCGGTAAATCTCCGGCAATCAGTTCTTTAAAACTTTCGTCTGTAATCTTTAATGCCATAATTGTCTGTTTTTAATAAATGTTTTATTTAATTAATTTTAAATTTGATTTGATTTTCTTCCAAGAAACGAATGAGATGCTGGTCGATAGCAAATTTTTGCGTTTCCGTGTACAAAGAAACCGATAAATGTTTTTCAATATCTTCGATTTTAAAATATAACGAACAACCGCCGGGATTATTTTTTATTTGTGAAGATAATTCCGTAATAATTTTTTCATCCAAATCATGCAGAGGCAATAAAATGGTAATTTTTTTTATCAGAGAATCTTTCACTTCCGACATTTGCTGAATGGAACCGATTTTAAAGTCCATAATGTTTTCCTTGTATTGCCGTGGTTGAAATTTTCCGCGTATCAACAGATACATATTCGGGAATCCGTATTTATTAAACTCCACAAAATCTTTTCCGAACAACGGAATTTCGGCGCTACCGGTAAAATCTTCCAACTTTAATACGCCGTAAGGATTGCCGGTTTTGGTATTTCCCTGTTTGAATCCGGTAACGATTCCGCCGATTATCAGGTCTTTGTTTGCGCCGCTGTTTTTCGCTTCTTCCAAATCCTTCAGACCCAGATTGCAAATATAATTCAATATCACAAAATAATCATCCAAAGGATGGGACGACAAATAAATGCCGACCAAATCTTTTTCCTTGTTCAGTCGTTCGATATTACTCCAGGATTCCGCAAACGGAATTTCCGGTTTGGCAATTTCCACCGCATCAAATCCGCCGAAAAGCGAATTCATGGAGGAGCTTTTATCGGTTTGGTATTTGCTTCCATAACGAATCAGGGTTTCGAGAAAAACTTCGCCCTTGGTATTATTGGTAAAAAATTGTTCCCGTTTGATTTCATGAAAATTGTCGAAAGCGCCTGCATAACAAAGCGCTTCTATATTTTTCTTGTTGCAAGCGGATAAATTGACCCTTTCTACAAAATTGAAAACTCCCTTGAATGGGCCGTTGGCTTCCCGCTCTTTCACAATGGCTTCCACCGCAGAGCTTCCCACGCCTTTCACGCCGCCCATGCCAAACCGGATATTTCCTTCTTTGTTGACGGTAAAATTCAATTCCGATTCGTTGACGTCGGGGCCTTTTACCACAATGCCCATGTTGCGGCATTCGTCCATGAATTTGGTAATTTCGCCGATGTCATCCCTGTTGCGAGTCAAGTTGGCCGCCATAAATTCGCCGGGATAATGGGCTTTCAAATAAGCAGTCTGATAAGAAACCAACGAATAGCAAGTGGCATGTGACTTGTTGAATGCGTATTTGGCAAATTCCGCCCAATCCGTCCAAATCTTTTCCAATATCTTAGGGTCATGGCCTCTTAACGTTGCTCCGTCGATAAATTTGGTATGCAGCGCCTCCATTTTATCTTTCAACTTCTTTCCCATCGCCTTACGCAACTCGTCGGATTGTCCGCGGGTAAATCCGGCCAAGTCTCGGCTCAAAAGCATGACCTGTTCCTGATAGACCGTGATTCCGTAAGTTTCTTTCAGGCGGGATTCCATTTCAGGAAAATCGTAAGTAATTTCTTTTCGACCGTGTTTCCTTTCGATGAAATCCGGGATATAAGCCATGGGACCCGGACGGTACAAAGCGTTCATCGCAATCAAATCCTCAAACTTGGTGGGCTTTAATTCCCGGAGGTATTTCTGCATTCCGGCCGATTCAAACTGGAACGTGCCGACGGTTTGCCCTTTGCTGTAAAGCTCATACGTTTGTTTGTCGTCTGTCGGAATATTGGCGATATCAATGACAATTCCCTTTGATTTTTTGATATTCGAAATGGCTTCTTTGATGATGGACAAGGTTTTAAGTCCCAGAAAGTCCATCTTTATCAATCCAATCGACTCGATGACGGAACCTTCATATTGTGTTACCAATAATTCTTCGTCGCTGCCTTTTTCCTTGGCGGTGCTGAGTGGAACATAATTCGTTAAATCGTCCGCACCGATAATCACTCCGCAGGCATGAACGCCTACCTGCCGGACGGTTCCTTCCAGCATCTGGGCGTATTTCAGTACATCCGAGAGATTGTGGTCGTCCGAATACCGGGCTTCATGCAATTCGGGCACATATTGTATGCAGTTTTCTATATTGATTTTCGGCGAATTACCATTTTTATCATCCGGCAAACGGTCGGGCACCAATTTGGTTAGCCGGTCGGCTTCCGCCAAAGGCAGATTTTGTACGCGCGCCACATCTTTGATAGACGATTTCGTAGCCATGGTTCCGTAAGTGACAATGTGCGCCACTTTTTCCTTACCGTATTTTTCTGTTACCCAACGCAATACATCCGCACGTCCGTCATCGTCGAAGTCAATATCAATATCAGGCATCGAGATACGGTCGGGATTCAAAAAGCGCTCGAACAGCAAATCGTATTTCAGCGGGTCAATGTCTGTAATTCCCAAACAATAGGCTACCGCCGAACCTGCTGCCGAACCTCTGCCGGGTCCTACCGCTACGCCCATATTCCGCGCAGCTTGTATAAAATCCTGTACAATCAGAAAATAGCCCGGAAATCCCATGGTTTTCATGGTTTCCAATTCAAACTCTATCCGTTCGAGTACCTCCGGCGGCACCGGGTCGTTGTAACGGCTTTTGGCTTTTTCCAAGGTAAGTTGGCGCAGGTAATCCGCTTCAAATTTGATACGGAGGACTTTACTGTATCCGCCTAATTTATCGAAACGTTTTTCATCCTCTTTGTTAAATTCCTTCCGTAAATTTTCTTCGGAATATTGGGCTTTGTAACTTTCTTCCGATCCAAACGATTTCGGAATAGGAAAGATAGGCATGATGGCTTCCGAATCAATGCTGTAAAATTCCACTTTATCGGCTATTTCAACCGTATTGGACAAGACTTCCGGTAAATCCGAAAAGATGGCGCCCATTTCCTCCGTCGTTTTGAACCATTCCTGTTTGGTGTAACGCATCCGGCCGGGGTCATCCAAGTCTTTGCCGGTACTCAGGCAAATCAGACGGTCGTGCGCATCGGCGTGTTCTTCTTCCACAAAATGCACATCGTTGGCCGCGATGATTTTGGTGTTTGTTTTTTGGGCTAATTTCAACAGAACGGCATTGACTTCCACCTGTTTTTCATACGTGGTACGGTCGGCTCCGTCTTTATCCGTTTTGTGCCGGTGAAATTCCAAATAATAGTCGTCTCCGAATATTTTTTTAAACCACAAAATGGCTTCTTCTGCCGCCTGAATATTTCCGTCGGCGATTTTTCTCGGAATTTCTCCACCCAGACAGGCGGAACAAACAATCAGCCCTTCGCTGTATTTTTCCAACACGTCCTTGTCGATGCGCGGACGGTAATAATATCCGTCAATCCAAGAAGTTGAGACTAATTTACAAAGGTTCTGATAGCCTTTTTTATTTTTGGCCAACAATACCAAATGCCAGCCGCTCCCGTCTTCTTTGGTGGTTTTGTCGAAACGGGTTCGCCGGGCGCAATAAGCCTCCACGCCCAAAATCGGCTTGAATTTTTCGTGCGCTTCTTTCCCTTTGTTTTTTTTGTTTACATAATCGTAAAATTCTTTAGCGCCGAACATGTTTCCATGGTCGGTCAACGCCATGGCTTTCATCCCGTTTTTGACGGCTTTATCAACCAATCCGGAAATGGTGGACATCCCGTCCAGCAACGAATAGTGCGAATGGACATGTAAATGTACAAAAGGATTTTGTATTTGATTTTCAGACATTTGTATTATCTCCTAAAACTCTCAGACCGGTTACGTATCTTGGTTTATAATAAACAGACGAACTTAACTCCTCAATGGTTACCCCTTGGCGACAGGCATGAATAAAGGTAATGCTTCCTTTGCCGCCGTTGGCAACCACAATTCCCACATGTCCCACCCGGGATGATTTGGCGTTTCTCCCTTTGAAAAAAATTAAATCGCCGGATTGCAATTCTTCCTGTCCGATTTTGGTTCCCTGTTTGACTTGCGTTACGCAACCGGAACTTAATTTATACCCGAAATTTTTAAATACATAAGAAGTAAATCCGGAACAGTCAAAAGATTTCGGGCCTTTAGCGCCCCTGCGATAAGGTAAACCCAGATATTGTTTTGAAAAATCAACAATAGTCGCGGCAATCGAATCGTTACCGGAGAATCCCCGATTAGCGTTCATCATGTCTTCTGCGATTTTTTGTATTTCAGCTGCACTTAAAGCCATCCATTGCCCTACTTCGGCATTTTCTCCTTTAACTTCCTGTGAATAGGATTGTAAGGAGAAGCCCAATAAAAAGAAAACGATAAGTTTAAATACGCCGAATTTCAAATTTGCCATACTATATGATTTATATGAGGATGCAAATATAATAAAAATCAATATAAATATTATACATTTTTTGAATTTTTATGAATTAAGATAAGTTGTAATTAATAGTTTTCATACCTTTGCGGCGAATTTTGTAATAATAAAAAAATGAGCGCTTCATCCAAAAGTCCGTATCTGACGTTTGACAGGAACAAATGGGCAGAACTTCGCGAGTCAGAGCCGATGACCTTGACGGAAATTGAAATACAAAACCTCCGGGGCATCAACGAGGAATTATCGATAGATGAAGTGCGCGACATCTATCTGCCTTTGTCGCGTTTGCTGAACTATTATGTCAACTCTACCAAAAGCCGGCAAGCGGTCGTGATGAATTTTTTGAACGAAGAAATCCAAAAAATCCCGTTCATTATCGGTATAGCGGGAAGCGTTTCGGTAGGTAAGAGCACTTCGGCGCGCGTTTTGCAAGCCTTGCTCAGCCGTTGGAAAGAGAACAACCAAGTCGCCTTGATCACCACCGACGGTTTTTTGTATCCCAACGCCATATTGGAAGAACGGGGAATTATGACCAAAAAGGGGTTTCCGGAATCTTACGATATCCACCGTTTGCTTCAGTTTGTGAATGAAATAAAGTCCGGCAAGACAGAAGTCAAAGCGCCCCTGTATTCCCATTTGATGTACGACATTGTTCCGGACAAACAAATTACCATCCATCCGCAGCCGGACATCCTGATTCTTGAAGGCTTGAATGTTTTGCAAAGCCGGATGGATTATCCGCAGAACAAACCCTCGCTTTTTGTTTCCGATTTTCTCGATTTCTCCATTTATGTCGATGCCGAAGAAAATTTCTTAGAAGACTGGTTCATTACCCGTTTCATGAATTTCAGGTGTACAGCCTTCAATGACCCCAGCTCTTTCTTTTATGCTGTTACCAAACTAAACGATGAAGAATCCCGGAAAATGGCAAAGAATGTCTGGCGGGAAATAAACAGCAAAAACCTCCACAAAAATATCCTGCCTACCCGCGAACGCGCCAATCTGATTTTGCACAAAGGGGAGAATCATAAGGTTGATTATGTGAAGCTGCGGAAATAAAAAAAGTCAAATTGCAGATATGAGCATGAGATTTCTCGCTACGTTCGAAATGACGCGCGTTTTTTTAAGCAGGAATACAGATTCGACCTTTATGAATAAAAATTCGACCTCCCATTGGATTTTTATTTTTAACTTTGCAAACAATTATTAACATTTATTTATATAAACCTTGTTAAAATGGTAATATCATGATTCAAAAACTAATTTCTTCTTTACAATTTACAGCATTGATATGTATAATGTCAGTACTAAGTGTTACAACTGCTTTCGGACAGACACAAACCGTTTCCGGTGTCGTTTCGGATGGAGCTACAAATGAACCGATTACCGGAGCTTCGATAAGTGTAAAAGGCGGTGTCGGTGCCGGTGTTACAGATTCAGATGGTAAATTTTCGGTAAATGTACCTTCATCTAATTCCATTTTGGTATTTACTTATTTGGGCTATGCGCCTAAGGAAGTTCCGGTAGCCGGGCAAAGTAAATTAAATGTTCTTCTTTTTGAAGATAGCCAATTGTTGGAGGAAGTAGTGGTGGTTGGCTACGGAACAATGCGGAAGAAAGACCTCACGGGGTCTATCATACAAATTCGTCCCGACAAACTGGCAAATGAAAACCCGAAAACAATACAGGATGTTCTTCGCGGCACTTCGGGAATTTCTATCAGTTATGATCCTACGGCAAAAGGAGGAGGCTCCATAGAAATTCGCGGACAACGCTCCGTATATACTGACGGCGGACATAATGGTCCTTTGATTGTCCTCGACGGAATGATGTTTTCGGGTGAACTTTCGGAAATCAATCCTGACGACATCGGACAGATTGACATCCTGAAAGACGCATCATCTGCTGCCATTTATGGCGCACAAGCGGCTAACGGCGTGCTTATTGTTACTACAAAAAAAGGAAAAGCGGGTAAGCCTGTGGTAAATGTTACCGCTAATGTAGGAAGCACGATGAAGAGTTCCTACCGCGAAATGTGGAGTCCGGATGAATATATGCGGCACCGTACAGACTGGTATAAAAGAGATACTTACGGCGTAAATCCCACTACGGGCAAATATGAAGCTTACCAAGCAGGCGGTGTTCCGACCGGTTATTATGAAAATCCCGATAATTTGGCAAATTGGGGTGTTGATTTAAATACATGGCGGAATAATGGATCAATTTTACCATCTGCCGGCGAATCGGACAGAAGTCTTTATGCTCGCCGCGTAGGGCTTGGAGGAGAAGGTACAACCTTATTATTACAAAATTATACCGACAATAAAACCTATAACTGGTGGGATCATACCTTTCGGACAGGCTTAAACCATGACTACAACGCCAGCGTATCGGGAGCAAGCGATCGTATCAATTATTACATGTCGTTCGGTTACCAGAACAACGAAGGCGTTATTGAAGGCAACTTCTTTAATAATATTCGTTCCAACGTGAAAGTGGACGGCAAAGTAACAGACTGGTTAAGTATCGGTGCAAATATAAACTTTCAAAATCGAAGCGACGGAGATTTGCAACCCAATCTGGACATAAATGCTTATAACGCCAACCTGAATCAGTTGCGCAACTCCCCATATAGCGTTTATCGCAATGATGACGGAAGTATTGCTCAATTCCCAAGTGGACTCAATGCAAGATTAACAGGTACAAACTTCGATTTTAACCGGCAATATATGGAATTAGACAGGAGCTATTATGTGCTCAACACCATTTTCAATGCTTCTGTAAAACTGCCTTTCGGAATTACTTATTCGTTCAATGCCGCACCTCGTTTCCAATGGTTTCACGACTATTACTGGGAATCATCGGAGAATCCCGCTTGGACGGCAAGCCCTCATGGATTAGTCAACAGAGAGAACAGTTGGAAGTATGAATGGGCGCTCAACAACCAGATTCATTGGGATAAAACTTTTGCTCAAGTGCATAAGGTTGAACTTACCTTGGTGCAGGAAGCCGAAAGACACCAGACGTGGCAAGACCGTATTGAAGCCCGCAATTTTCAGCCCTCGGATGCATTGGGTTATCACAATACAGCCAACAGTACAAAGGAAAACAGTAGTTATTCTACTACCGACACTCAACACTCCGGTAATGCTCTGCTTGCCCGTTTGTTTTATTCCTACAATGATCGCTACATGCTGACTACCTCCATTCGTCGCGACGGCTATTCGGCGTTTGGAACAAGCAACCCATACGCTACATTTCCGTCTTTAGCGCTGGCATGGACGTTTACCAACGAAGATTTCTTTAAGTGGGAGCCAATGGATTACGGTAAATTGCGCGTTTCTTTTGGAGAAAACGGCAACCGTGCGCTTAACGATCCTTACATATCGCTTGCTAATCTTGCAACAGGCGGAACAAACAGGTATGGATATGTCAATTCTGCAAACACATTGGCTAATTTTCAGTATTTACAAATTAGCCGTATGGCTAATCCGAATTTGCGATGGGAAAAATCAACAGCATGGAACTATGGCATAGACTTCAGTTTTCTGAAAAACCGGATAACAGGTTCATTGGAGTATTACGATATTTCTACTAAAGATATGATTATGAATCAAACCTTGGCGCAATTCGCAGGGTTCTCATCCATGACTACCAATCTTGGCGAGGTGTCGAACAAAGGTATTGAGTTTTCCATTACTTCAACAAATATCAAAAACAGTACATTGGAATGGAGCACCACTTTAAACTTTTCATATAACCAAAATAAAATCGTTCACCTTTATTACGAATACGAAGATGTGCTTGACGCCAATGGAAATGTAACCGGCAGAAAAGAATCGGACGACATTAATAATAATTGGTTTATCGGAAAGCCCATCAGCGCTATCTGGAATTACCGCGTAACCGGTATTTGGCAAACGGATGAAGCGGATGAAGCGGCAAAATACAACCAAAGACCCGGCGATCCAAAGGTTAAAAAGAATCCGGACAATCCGCTTCAAAACGGTTCAAACGGATATGTTAATTATAATAATGATGACAAGGAATTTCTGGGACAAACGGCTCCTCCGGTAAACTGGTCGTTGCGTAATGATTTCACGCTGTTTGAGAATTTGAGCCTTTCGTTCAATATCTATGCGCGCATGGGGCACAAAAGCCTTTCATCGGAATACCTGAATGATGACAACAACAGCAACATCTTGGTACAAGGCGCCAATCAGTTTAAAAAGGAATATTGGACACCTGAAAATCCGAGTAATAAGTATGCACGGATTCAAGCAACCGGACCTACAGGCGCAACTTCAGTGGCGCAATTATTCGACCGGTCGTTTATACGTCTTGAGAACATTTCAATCGGTTATACGCTACCGAAGAAATGGGTTTCTGCGCTTCAAATGGAAAAATGTAAAGTATTCGGTTCTGTTCGCAACGCTGCTTTGTGGCAAAAGGAATGGCCCTACGGAGACCCTGAATCATACAATACCAGCAATGCCAACAGTCCATACTCCGGCGGTCTTGCTACGAGGGTATTTTCAATTGGATTAAATGCAACTTTTTAAAAATCAATAAAAATGAATATTTCACGTAAAAATAAAAAATACGGATTACCGGCATTGGCTCTGGTAATCACTTTATGCTGTTCGGGATTGTTCAACAGTTGTTCCGATGATTTCCTGCAACCCGAACCGCTGTCGTTTTATGAGCCGGGCGTCACATTATCTTCCGAAGCAGGTATGCAAGCGGTAATGGCAATGACCGACAGGCATCTTCGGCACTATTGGACGCACCAGGAAAATAATACGGGAGGCAATTCAAATCCGATGGGAACAGAATATATGTTTTCAGATTTGATGGCTTACGCTAAAACGGATGAAACAGCTACCGGCATCAATTTTCAGGCCGGCTCCATAACGCCTCAAAATGCAGGCAGCGGGGGAGATAGCGGAAATTCCAACGGCAACTTAATACAATACTTCTGGACTGAAACATATAGCGGATTGAAGTATGCAAATACGATCATCTCTTATATTGAAAATGTGAAAGGTTTAAGCGAAGAAACCAAAAACGCTTATCTGGGCAGGGCTTACTTTCACCGTGCATTCCGCTATTATGCACTTGTTTTCCAATATGGCGACGTACCTTTGATAACCAAGATTCCTGAAGTGCCTAAGTTTAACTATCGATCCACTCAAAAAGGAGCCATTCTGGATATGTTAACCCAAGATCTGGAATTTGCAGTTCAATGGGTGCCCGACCAAAAAGACATGGAATACAAAGGAATGGTCAACAAAGGCGCTTGCCGGATGTTGCTTATTAAATGTTATTTAGCAACAGGCCAGTGGCAAAAAGCGAAAGACCAAGCGGATATTTTGATTGACCAGTCAGGCTATTCCTTGATGCAGGCGCCTTTCGGAACCTTTATACAAGGCGGAGAACCCTTGACATGGCCTATTACCCGTAATGTGATCTGGGACTTGCACCGCTCCGAAAACAAGCTGGATGCGGCTAATAAAGAAGTTATTATGGCGATGCCTAACCGGGGATTATCAGGCGAATCATTCCGTCAATGGTTACAAATGCGGATTTACGGCCCTTACTGGAATTCAGGCTCTATTCAAACGCCCGATCGTTTGCAAGGCGTTCAGGCATACGCCCGCAGCAGTACCGGCAATTACAGTGTAAATCTTGATATTACAAGATCCATGGGACGAGGTATAGGCGTTTTCCGTCCTACCTATTTTGCGGAACATTCATTGTGGTCTATCAATGGCTCGGCAGAAGATAATATCGACCTGCGCCACAACAGCTCCGTGGGCAATTGGATAAAAATGACCGATATAAAATACAATACCATTAACTCGACATACAGAGGACAGAATTTAATGCTTTACAGTCCGGATGACGGCCGCCTCTTGTGCAGCGACACCATTCGTTGCTGGTATGACTGGCCTCATTACAAATATTGGAATCTGGATGTAGGAAGTGAAGCCAATAATAACGCTACCGCATTTAATGGCGCTACACCGGGATCTACCGGAGGCCACGGCGATATTTATCTTTACCGTCTTGCCGAAGCCTACCTGCTGCGTGCAGAAGCCAAGTTCTATTTGGGCGATAATGGAGGAGCGGCCAACGATGTAAATGAACTGCGTAAAAGAGCGAAGAGCGCTCAACTTTACACCACAGTAAACATTGGCGATATCATGGACGAACGCGCCCGCGAATTGCACATGGAAGAATGGCGCCACGTAGAATTATCCCGCGTTTCGCGTTGTCTTGCCTTGAGCGGTAAACCCGATGAATGGGGCAACACTTATGACATCAATACATACGATAAACAAACCGGCAGTGATATTTCGGGAGGCAGCTATTGGTGGCAACGGATTTGTCATTATAATAATTATTACAATAAAGGTCCGAAAAGATCCAATAACCGCGACCAAACATACACCTTAGAAAAGCATAATTTATATTGGCCAATCAGACAAGGAGTCATTGATTCAAACAGAGAAGGCAAACTTGCTCAAAATTATGGTTATGAGGGCTATGATGCAAGTACGTCGGTATGGGACAACTGGAAGGACGCTGTAGATGATGAATCTAAAGTTAATTAAAGTGTGATTGAACAAGTATTTATGTAAAGTTTTTTTGATTAATTAAATTAAAGTAGATACCGGGAGTATAAATTGATTATCTAAATTTATCTCCCGGTATTGCTATTGCTAACAACCAACACAATACTTGGACGGGACTTTCGTTTGAAATTCTTTATCGGCTTTGCCGAAAAGAAAAATGCTATTTACAAGAAACATTTTTGATTATTTTTTGCTATTTATAAAAAACATTTTATACCTTTGCAGAAAATTAGTTCTATGGACAGTTTAGTAAAAATTTATCTGCGCTTATTGCAGGAAACAGAGGCAAAAAACTTTCGTTATCTCTATTCGAATATTGATTGGAACGAGCGTTGCATTGCCATTATCGGCGCAAAAGGCGTTGGGAAAACGACAATGCTTTTGCAGCACATAAAGACAACTTTTGCCAATAAAAATGAGGCGCTTTTTGCGAGTTTGGACAATACGTGGTTTGCCAACCACAGCATTTTTGAATTGGCGGACGAGTTTTATCTGAACGGCGGAACGCATTTGTTTTTAGACGAAATTCACCACTATCCGAATTGGGCAACCGAGATTAAAAATATTTACGACAGTTTTCCGAAACTGAAAATTGTATTTACCGGTTCTTCGCTTTTGCAGATTTACAAATCAACGGCAGATTTATCAAGAAGGGTTGTTTATGAAAAATTGGAAGGTTTGTCTTTCAGAGAATTTTTAAGATTTGAAAAAGTGGGCGATTTTCCGGTGTTTTCCCTTAATGAAATCGTTGAAAATCACCAAAATATCGCTTTCCGGATGACGGAAAATGTGAAAATAATGCCTTTGTTCAAAAAATATCTGAAAAACGGCTATTATCTTTTTTACAAAGAGGGATTGAGAAAATACGAGCAAAAATTGCAGGAAGCGGTCAATAATGTTATTGATATTGATGTTCCCGCCATTGAAAATATCGAGTTTGAATCGCGGCACAAATTGAAAAAGTTATTGGCAATTCTCTCAACATTAGTGCCTTATACGCCTAACATTACCGATTTAAGCGCGGCAATAGACAGCAACAGAAACAATACGGTTAAGTATTTATCCTTGTTGGCAAATGCAAAATTGTTGAATTTAGTTTCCTGCAAAAACAAAACGATTGGCGACCTTACAAAGCCCGACAAAGTATTGCTTAACAACACTAATTTGTCCTATTTGTACGGCGAAAATGCAAACATCGGCAGTGCAAGGGAAACCTTTTTTGTTAATCAGTTAAGTGCAGTTGCCGATGTTATACTTGCACCACAGGGGGATTTTATGGTGGATAACTACACTTTTGAAGTCGGCGGAAAGAGAAAAACTTTTGACCAAATAAAAGACATTCCGAGCAGTTTTGTTGTAGCCGACGATATTGAAATAGGACATAAAAACAAAATCCCGCTTTGGCTGTTTGGAATGCTGTATTAAAGTAGTGTTACCTCTTTAATTGATTGAAAATATTTTTAATTATTTCCATTGGAAATATGTTTTATTGGAAAATAAATATTACCTTTGCAGAAATTTTTAATAGGAAATAATATGAATAATTTAAAAAATATCTTGAAAAATAATTGGTTAACGCTTGTTGGCGGGATTTTGGGAGCGGCGGGCGGATACTTGTATTGGCGGTTTGTCGGCTGTGCTTCCGGCTCTTGCCCTATAACTTCATCGCCTCTAATAAGTACAATCTGGGGTGCCATAATGGGTGGTTTATTGTTTGGTATGTTTCGTTCAAAACCTCGAACAGAGGACAAAGAACAAAAACAAACTGATGATTAAAAAGATGAAACTCAAGAAAATCAGTTTTGCAGCATTCGTTGTTATCTTCGCATTTTCGTGCGGAAACACAAAATCATCTGATAATCAGGAAAATAGTATTATCAATAACGATATCAATATAGAAAATAAAATGGGCGTAATTCATTTAACAAAAGCGGATTTTCTGATGAAAATCGCTAATTTTGAAACCTCTCCCAACGAATGGAAGTATCTTGGCGACAAACCCGCTATTATCGACTTTTACGCCGAATGGTGCGGCCCTTGCCGAATGGTAGCGCCGATTCTCGAAGAACTTGCTAAAGAATACGACGGTAAAATCTACATTTACAAGGTAAATACCGAAGCCGAAGCCGAACTTGCAGCACTTTTCGGCATTCGGAGCATTCCTTCGTTGCTTTTCATTCCGATGAGCGCAAAGCCGCAAATGGCGCACGGAGCAATGGGAAAAGCGCAATTCAAAGAGGCAATCGAAAATTATTTATTAAAATAAATAATTACAATAGCTCGCTAAATCACATATTTAAATGCGTGGCTACTACCGACCCCATAGTGGACTTGTGCTTAATGCTCAATGTGACCAAAAACCATAGTCATTTATTATTTAATTTTCTCCTTATAATATTTGGCTAAATTTTCTTTTGTCGGTGCTAAAAGAGCTTAACGGCTTCGCCGCCCCTTCTCCATGATCAATACAGGGCAAACGCATCTTAATTTGTGTTAAAAGAAGCCCGTAAGGGCTTGAATATGAATAACCTCCAATGAAGCGAAGCGATTGGGGGTACGAGAATATCTATCCCACCATCAACCCCGAATAGGGGTTGAATAGTAATTCAGTGCAAATATCTTTCATCATAATCAATTCCATATTCTTTCAATATTCGTATTAATTCATCCTTAGAACTTTCCTTTTTATGGTGTTCTTGTTGGTTTTTGATGTAATTGATTATAATTGCTTTTTCTTTAAAAGAATAGGTAAATGCGGAATATCCCTCTCCCCATCCTTTGAAATCAGGAAAATCATTTGATTTCTTCTTTTGTTTTTAACTATTCCCCATATATATTTGTACAAGGAAGATACATTCAGTTGGGATATGGATTTTTCGCTTCGCTTTGTTCGCAAAACAATGTGGTAAAGGATTTGGGTATATGACATAATTATAATGTTTTAGTTGGGCACAAAGGTAATATTAATTTTTCAATTATTCAACCCCTATTCGGGGTTGATGGTGGGATAGAGGCCTCTCTTGTACCCTCAGTCGCTTCGCTTCACTGGGGGTTATTCATATTCAAGCCCTTACGGGCTTCTTTTAACATAAATTAAGATGCGTTTGCCCTGATGATCAATATTGTTTTTTTGTTTTTTCGAGAGAAAAATGTATCTTTGTGAACACATTTATGATTTTAAAAACGAAACAAAATGGAAGCAACAGTTCAAAAATTAAATCTAATTCATTGGATAACAGAACTCCAAGACGATGCAATGCTGGATACATTGGCAGATATTAAAAATCAAACACTGCCAACGGATTGGTGGAATATTGTTTCTGCCGATGAAAAATCTTCCATTGAAAAAGGTTTGCAAGATATGAAGGAAAATAGAATTGTATCTCATTCTGATGTAAAAAAACGATATGAGAAATGGATTATATAATAGAATTTTCCCGTTTATTTATCCTGCCAGTAAGCAGAAAAAAAAACATTCGGCGTTGTGTCGTTTCCAAGCAATCCAGTATGTATTATATAGTAAATGAGAAGGAGAAACAAATCGTGATTTTATCTTTTTTTGATAATCGCCGAAATCCTGCAAATTTGCGTTATTGATACAAATCATCTTTATCCTAAGTTATATCATCCCGTTGGGATTTTTCGCCGGAATACCGCTTTACCTGCGGAGTTTTGTGTATTTGCTTGTTAAAAATAAAATTGTATTTTTGCCAAAAATGTAAAGATATGGAATTCGATAAAAAAGGGATTGCGGTAGGCAACACGGCAGAAGATTATAAAAGCAGAAAAAAGTTTATAAGCGATTTTTATGCACAATGGATAGCCTCTAACACCACAAAACATATTTACAACAAATCGTTAGGCTGTTTTATTGAAGTAAAATATTTGTCAATAAACGAAACTTCGGGTAAAGCCGCATATAATTACAAATCAACCTTGGCGGTTTCTTATCTTACCGAAATACTGGAAAACGCGAAGGTAAAAAAAGACAAACTAGGGGGTATTTTTTTTGAAATGCCCAAACAGAATGTGAGAAATCAAGAGCGATTTTCAAAGATATTTACAATGTTTTATGAAAAACCGACTTTTGGAAAAATAAAACTTACAGTCGGCGAATTGCGTGGAAGTGGGCAAAAGGTGCAGTATTGCATTACAGCAATAGAAAACGACTGATAAACCCGCGTGGTATCGCATAATTAATCAGTCGTTATACTCACTAAACAACCTGCAACGATTCAGCAATAGTTATTTAATTGTATTTTTCTGCTGCAAAGATACGGTATTTGTTTGAATTGACAAGATATTATTGACAGAGATTTACAAATTGTCGAGTATTTCTGGTGGGTTGCCACTCTTTTCCACCAAAAAAAGTGAAAACATGTATCAAAGAGCATTTTGAAAAACGACAAAAACCAAAGTCATTTATTATTTAATTTTCTCCTTATAATATTTTTTGCTGATATATCCAAATATTTTTTGTATTTTTGCTCCCAAATTTTAAATATATTTTTTTGCGAATGAAATAAAAAAAGAAATGTGTGCGTAAAGCACTATAAATAAGACATATAAAAATAGCGATTTTGCTATATTCTGACTTGCGAAATGTGAGAAGTTTCAAACTAAGTCCAAAGAATAGCGAAGTCCGCAGGAATGCGGATTTATTTATTCGGGACAAGGTATTTTCTCACAACCTCGCAAGCGGATATTTAAGTCCGCTATTTTTATGTCCAAATTTTTGAAAATCCGCCGGAGGTTCGACCGCTACTATCATATACAGAATCGCAACTGCCCATAAATGCGAAGTGAAACTGCAAAACACTCAAATCATATCGCAGCGAGAGCAGCAACTCGTAAAAACGGGCGGAATTACTTCCCACGAAAAGCCGTTTAGAGTAGAGGGAATTTAATTTATTTTTTTTACAAATGAAAAAGATGTTTTTGTGTCATTATTTATGGCAATGATAAGTGTGGGCGTTTATGCTCAAGAACAAGGCTCCAAGTCGCTTGGAGCAAGTGTGGTTTTTGGTTCCGGGGACGATTTTTCCAACACCGGGCTACAAGCCAAGTTTCGGTACAGTTTGACCGACACTTGGAGAGTAGAAGGGTCGTTCGTATATTTCTTTGAGAAATCTAATGGATATATTTTCTTTGAAGATGATAATGGTTATTATGATGTATATTCTCCTTCCTCCACTGATTTTAGTGTCAATTTACATTATTGCTTTCCGATAAGTGAGCAGTTTACTATTTATCCTCTTGCCGGATTGGGATATATGAATTGGAATGGATGGTATCCGGAAATGGAGGAAAGAAAAATAGGGTCCACAGGCTCTTCGATTACCAGATTAGTTCCAACCGGCGAAAAGGCAAAGTTTTCAGAGTCAAATTTGGGTCTTAACATTGGTGCCGGTGTAGATTACCAGATAACCTATAATATCTCTGCCAATGCAGAGCTTCGATACAGACCCAGCAGTGAGCCATTCAAGCGCACATATCTCTCGTTAGGTATTTGTTATGCATTTTAAAAACAAATTTAAATTACAAAGTTTATGTATCTCAGTAGTAAAACAAACAGAAATTCAGCTGATTACATCAGCACAATGGAGCAGAAACCATTTCAAAAACGGGGAGAGTCCGAAAATCCAATCGTAAAGAGTAGGGTGTGTTTCATACTGTTGGTAGCAATGTTATTTTTGTTTTCAACTGCAAGTGTATCGGCTCAAAATCAGAGTGCAAAGACCCAAAGTGCGAAGCCGGATGTTATCACATTGCTAAACGGTGATGACATTAATGCGTTAGTGCAAAAAGTTGGTGACACTGATATTGAGTACAAAAAATGGACCAATAAGAACGGACCAGCTTACACATTAAAGAAATCAGAGATTTTTAGAATTTGCTATGCAAACGGAGAGAAAGATGTGTTTTTCAAAAAAGAAGAACAAGCTGTTGTTGCACCCGTTCAACAGCAAACAAACTCTATACAATCAACTAACGCTTCACAGCAAACAGCGACAGTTGCCCAATCAAATGGGACATTGCCTTTGGTGATCGCAACAGATATTCCCGGTGCACAACAAGGGGCATGTTACTCTGCAATAGTTGCTGAAATGAAAACGAAAGGTTTCAATGTTCAATCGAAAGACTATGCCGCCCAAAAAGGATTGGAGAAGACGCAAGGCATTGATGCCGGTAAATTTTTGAAAAACAACAGTAAAAATGTAACCCCGGACGATAAGTATATTGTAATGCTTATTACCATGAAAAGTTTCGTTAAAGCCTCATGGGCTTTTCGTACATTTGATATGAGTACGGGTAAAATGTTGGTCGAGGAAAAAACGAGTACCAGCGTCAGTCCTCATGTAAATTTTGGAGACTTGGCGAGAGAAGCTCTGAACTATTTTTTAACAGAGCACCCAACGCTGGTGGAATAATTGAATAGGTCGCAGTTACTATTGGAGCAGTACACAGTACAGTGAAATGAGAGTAGAATAAATTTTTAGAATTAGATTTTTATGTATCAAAGTAGTAAAACAAACAGAAATGCAGCTGATTACAGCAGCGCAATGGAGCAGAAACCATTACAAAAACAGGGAGTGTCCGAAAAACCCAATCACACAAGGAGTAAGAGTAACATAAAATCTGTGCTGTTTGCGGCATTGTTATGCGGCTTCTGTCTCAATGGGTACGGAGCCACGCCTCTGTCGATAAAAATCACTAAAGAACCTGCAAAGACGGTGTATGGGCAAGGGCAGGAACTGAACCCGACAGGGCTGGAGGTTATGAAGGAATATAAAAAGAATAGTGAACTTGCAGACACCCGTTCTCTGAAATATACCGGTTACAACGGAAACAAGCCGGGGAAACAGACCGTGACGGTTGTCTTTACGCAAGAGGGTTTCTTTAAATCCACAAGCCTGAGCGCGACCTTCACGGTAACGGTAGTTCCGGTGGAGCGGGTGTCTATTCAGCAACTTCCGGTGAAAATAACCTATTTGCAGGGAGATGATTTTGACCCGAAGGGGCTTGTTGCGCAAGTGGATTTCGAGAACCAAGCGGTTCCTACAGAAACGGTCGAATTGAACCAATTGAAGTTATCGGGGTATAGCAAGAATGCGGCAGGAGTTCAGACCATTGCAGCGGACTACTACGATAAACAAGCAACTTTCGAGGTAAATGTTGCCGCCTTTACGGGGATTACTGTTACCTCTCCACCGGACAATACCCAGTATTTTACGGGGGAAGATGTTGACCTGACAGGTCTTGTGGCAACAGGAAATTGGGAAGGAGCGGGAGAGAAGCCGGTACACATTACGCAGGATCATCTTTCGAGTTTTGACCGGTATCGCGCAGGAACGCAGGACGTACTCATTACCTATTTGGGCAAAACGGCGAGTTTCCCTGTAACTTACTTGGCTATGCAATCCCTGGCGCTTACCTCACAGCCACAGAAATTAGAGTATGCCTACGGAGAAGAACTTGACCTTATCGGCCTCAATGTTCAGGGAACGCGGCAAGGGGCAACTACGATAGAAATGGTGGATGTTTCACGTATGAAAGTGTCGGGGTACGACCCTTTCAAGGCAGAAAATCAAGTTGTTACGCTTTCTCTGGGCGGTAAGACGACCAATTTCCGAGTAACCGTGTTGCCGAGTACGTTACCCGGCATTTGGCGAATCGAGGGAGAAAGGAGTTGGCAAGAGTTTCGCATGACGAATGACAACAAGTGGATATTCACAATGTCAAATTTGAACGGAGAAGTCACAGGCACATACGAACAGATAGATAAGCAAACTGTTCGAATGAAAGATAACGGTATCTTTTTCACACAGATGGAAGCCGTATTGGTGAATCCCAATCAGCTAAAGGTGAAAACGAGAAAAAGGCTTGATGGGGAGCAGACCCTAATTTTTACCCGTTTGGTAACGCAGTGATAACATTCATCGAAGATTACGAGAATACTGTATTGTCGTTGTTTTAGACATTCCAAATCTATTAGATATGGAATGTCTAATAAATAAAGAGTAGGCACAGTTTAAAATCAGTTTTTGCAGGCTACATCAGTTCTTTAAGAATGAAATTTTTAAAATCAGAAAAAATATGAGAGTAAATTTCAATCGCGCAAAAGCGCACAGTTTTTTGAGCAAAGCACTTTGCACTTTGCTCATAGCAATGGCTGCCGTGAGTTCAATCTCTTGCTCGAAAGATGATGACAACGACAGCGAGAGCCTCGCCGGAACCGGATGGCAGTATGTTTACGTAAATACGAACGTATCTTCGTTTTATCTCCAACTGGAGTTCACTTCCGAAACGGACGGCAATATTCAAACGATGATGTCTGCAAATGGCGTCGTTACCCCGGCAACCCAGCCATTCAACTTTACATATAGGTACGACGGCAAGAACGGTACATTAGATTGGGGAAGCAGCGAACCGCTTGATTTCACCGTCAGCGGCAACAAACTGACATTCGACAAGAACACGGCAGTGGCGGTGGGCAACGTGCCTCTGGGCGGTGTCGTATTCATAAAACAATAAAAATAATAAATTGAAAATAACATTAGAAAATGACAAAGATTAATTTCAAATCATTATTGATATGCTGTCTGTGTTTCGCGGGCATATCGTGTACCAGCGGTTCGGCGCAACAGCAGGAAACAACAGAAATAGAAGCGTACAGCGGCTTGGATAATGCCGACCTCAGTTTAATTCCTGTCAAGCAGGATGGAAAGTGCGGTTACATTAACCTCAAAGGCGAATATGTCATTAAGCCGCAGTTTGCAGACGCCGACTATTTCCGCGAAGGTTTGGCGTGGGTAAAATCGGCAGACGGCAAAGTGGGCTACATTGGCAAAGACGGCAACTATGTTATTGCCGCCGAGTATGCCCACGGTACGCCTTTTTCGGAAGGGCTGGCGTTTGTGATGTCCCCCAACGGAAGTGTGCCCGTGTGTATCGACACAAAAGGCAATGCCAAATTTACGCTCTCGCAGGCAACAAGTGTAAATCCGTTTTACAAGGGATTTGCCCAACTTGGTAATCCTTATTCTAATTCTTATTCTGATACTCTCCAGTATGTGGACAAATCGGGCAAAGTTATATCTGTTCCGAGAGTCAATAAGTGGCAACAAGATAACGAAGATTATATTGAACGCTTTGGCGAAGGACTGTATCCTTTTTCTGATAATAACAACAAATATGGTTATCGTAACAAAAAGGGAGAAACAGTGATTAACCCGCAATTCGATGATGCAGATACTTTTAGCGAAGGATTGGCTCCAGTTAAGATAGGCGATAAAATAGGCTTTATTGATAAAAAGGGTAAAATAGTGATTAATCCGCAATTTGATAGAGTGCTCAGTTGTTTTAGCGAAGAAGGGTTGGCTCTTGTTGCTTTAAAAAACAGACACTATAGTTATAACTATGCTCTTATAGACAGAACAGGTCAATTGGTGATTAGCGACTTAGACGGAAAATTAATTTGTGGTGTAGGTGTTCGTGGCGTGTCTAAGGATGTATATATCATAGCAGGAAATAATAAATCGTGGCTGATTGATAAAAAAGGGCATATTCTGGCTGCACCTGATGCAGAAATTGAGTTTGGCAGAGAAGATTGGGAAACTTTTATGAAAACACAAGAACCGATGATATTGCTTCAAAATGAAAATAATGGCAAATGGGGCTTTATGGATGTGAAAGGAAATGTGATTACCCCGCAATTCGATGCTGTAAGTGCTTTTCGCGAAGGATTGGCTACTGTCCGTGTGGGCGACTGGGAAAACGGTAAATGGGGAGTTATAGACAAGACTGGCAAATATGTAATCAATCCGCAATTCGTTGGATTTCCTTTTTTACTTTCCGACAAAGTGATTATCTCAATAGACAACAGAGGAGAATGTAGTATTATGAATATTCAAAATAAAACAGTAGTTAATAACCTGAAATTTGATGACATAAACCCTAATTACAGAGGAGGTATTGCCGGTTTCCATATTCCTAATGACTTCAGATATGTAGGTGAGATGGAAGCAATTGATTACTCTATGTTTTCTCGAGAAGGACACTATCAATAAAGGCTTGACAGGTTCTATGTTTCTCAACCTCATTGTCAATAAACAAACAGTGATAACCGGCGCAGTCACTCAAAAGCAATGTGTCTTATTGTAAAATTTTTAAATGTTTTAATTTATGTGTTATTTACAAGCTCCTTATTATGGTACGAGTTATTCTCAAAGTAGTTTTTTTGGAGAGTACGCTTGGGTACTCGGTGCAGTTGTCGTCATTTTTATCATTTTGGCGATACGGAATCGTACACGCAATCTTGTTGCTCTATCGTTGAGCAAGTTCGTTTTCAATCCCGAAGCAGAAGATTTTCTGATTATCGAGGGTCGTAAAACCGGGTTTTGGCAATGGGTTTTGGTACAGTTGAAACTCGGCAACCGCTATCAGATTCTGGTCAATAAAGACCAAATCTCGTATTCGGAAGACAGCGCACGGGGCAACAGTTTGTTGCTTACGCCCCTGTCGAAAATCGCCTCTACCGGTGGCGGTTACAGCAAGCCTCTCGGTTTGTTGATTACCGCTGCATTACTGGTTGTTTTTGGCTTATGGCTGCTGTTCAGCACAGCCACTATGGGAATAATCAGTATTCTTGTGGCAGCGTTGCTTGTGGTGCTGTATCATTTCCGTAAATCATTTTTTATCAATGTGCAGCCGGTAAGCGGTGCCGTGTTTGGCTTCACGTTCAAGCGCAGCATTATCGAAAATGTAGAGATTGATACCGAACTAATCAAGCGTGGCATAGCATTTCTCAACGAAAAAGTGATTGAGGCAAGCAAGTAAAAACAGCGTTCTTTAATCAACTTAAACCTGTTAAGTCTTGAAGACTTAACAGGTTTTAATAAGAAAGTTGAACTCTCCACATTATCAGGCGCTTTGCTGCTTTCGGAAAACAATTTCAATGAAAAAATATCCGTATCGGCTTTACCGAAAGGTGTTTATCTGCTTAAGGTTTATAGCGGTAGTGGAATTGCAGTCAGCAAGATTGTGAAAGAATAAATTTTCGTAAGATGTTTTTATTAGACATTCCATATCTGATAGGTATATCATTATGTGTAGGAAAGTCTTATAAATCAGCACTTTATGCTTTCATTTCTTCGTATGGGGTACGATTTAGAGCGTTTGCAGAGGTCTTTTTTGACTACGCTTGTCCTGCCCATGTCTGCATAAAACTACGGCACAAAATTACAACTATTTTTTCAATCAAACAAGAAAAACGCACAAAAAATCATATCTGAATATCAATTATTTAAGTGAGGTGCAAGGTGCAAGCGCATATATATAAATATGCGCTTGCACCTTGCACCTCAAAAATTGACCTGTACTGCCGCCGCTTCCCACTTTAAATCTTCCAATTTCATTTTTTTTTGAGGCAATATTTAACCTCCGGAATTTTTTTTGCCTCGTTTTTACTGCATTTCAACGTTAAAATTCTTCATTTTCGGCATAATATGCTTATTTACAGCTATCTGCGAGCAAACGAAAAAAGTTTAGAGAAAAACGCCCGTTTTGTCTTCTTCGTGTATTTCTTCAATCATTCAACTTGCTGTTTATTATACTGTTACAAATTTTAAAATCTGCCTGACAAGCCAATTTTGCACTTTCCTTTCTAAAGTTTAGAAATGGACTTTTGCCGTCTTCCGACCTTTGCAGCGGAATTTAATTTAATGTAATTTAATATGGAAGTAATAACAGTAGAATCACAGGCATTCAAGGATTTAACGGCAAAAATCAACACGATTGCCAAATTCGTCGCCGCCATTCAGAGCAAGGCGGAGGAAGAGCCGGAAGACGGCTGGGTGGACAGTTACGAAGTCTGCACCTTTCTAAAAATCAGCGGACGCACGTTGCAGCTTTTGCGCTCCTCACACTCAATCAATTACTCGCAAATTCGCGGGAAAGTCTTTTACCGTATCAGCGAAATCCAGCGTCTGTTACAGGACAATGTTATCCGCCGAAGCGATGAACATTTGCAGGATTTAATCAAAAACCACCAACTGTATGTTGAACAAAGACGAAATCTTAAAACGGACAAATAGCGGTTTGGATGTGTTCAAACACTATATTGTGGGGCAATGGCGCGTCGGTCGGAATTTCTTTAATCCGCTGTATGAAGACCGCAAAGCCTCGTGCAATATCTATTACGACCGGCGAAGCCAAAGTTACAAAATGAAAGATTTCGGCAACGATGCGTATTCGGGCGACTGTTTCGATATTGTGGGAAAAATCAAGGGATTGGACTGCAACAGTTCAAAGGATTTTATCGAAATCTTGCAAACGATTAACCGCGACTTGTCGCTGGGTATTGACGAAAATGACCAATCGTTTGTCATGTCGGTTTCAACTCCCGACAGCAAGCCGAAAAAACAGCCCGAAAATACCCCTAACCCCACCCCTAAAAAAGCAAAGCCGTATTCGGTTGTTCCGCAACCGTTTTCAGCAAGGGAACTGTCTTTTTGGCAACAATACGGCATTACGCCTGAACTCCTGAAAACATACAAAATTGTTTCGTTGCGGGAGTTTAAGAGTGAAAACAGCGAAGGCAAACCCTTTACTTTTTATTCGACCGACAATGAGCCGGTATTTGGTTATCAGGGCAAAAGGCATATCAAAATCTACCGTCCGTTTTCCGATGTGCGGTTTTTATACGGCGGTTTACTGCCCGAAAATTACTGCTTCGGCTTGGAACAACTTCCCTCAAAAGGCGACACGCTTTTTATTACCGGCGGCGAAAAAGATGTTTTGTCGCTTGCGGCAAAAGGCTTTCACGCAATCTGTTTCAATTCGGAAACGAGCAATATTCCACAACCGCTTGTCAGAAAACTTTCTTTCCGTTTCAAACACATTATCCTGCTGTATGACACAGATAAAACGGGTTTGGAGTCGTCTGCAAAGCACGAGCAACAATTATCCGCTTTGGGCGTGAAACGGCTTGTTCTGCCTTTGCAGGGTACAAAACAGGAAAAAGACATATCGGATTATTTCCGTATTGGAAATACCCGCGAAAATTTCATTACGCTTTTCATTGAATTTTTAGACAATCTATATTCTGAAACGATGGCAATCTTAAAACCCTGCGAAATTGATTTTTCCAATCCGCCCATTCAAACGGAAATGCTTGTGTCAATCAACGATGTGCCGCTCGGAACACAGGGCAATTTATTCGGCATAACCGGCGGCGAAGGCACAGGCAAAAGCAATTATGTTGGCTCTTTGATTGCAGGGACAATCCGCGAAAAAGAAAATATTGATACGCTGGGTACGATTATTCAGCGGAACAAAAACAACAAAGCCGTATTGCTGTACGATACCGAACAATCGGAAACGCAACTCTACAAAAACATTTCCGGCATTTTAAGGCGCGGAAAATTGGAAACAATGCCCGCATACTTCAAAGCCTACTGCCTGACTTCCATGTCGCGCAAAGAGCGTATGCAGGCGATTATCCAAAGTATGGACAAGTTTTATTACCAGTTCGGCGGTATTCAAATGGTGGTCATAGACGGTATTGCCGATTTGGTGCGCTGCGCCAACGATGAAGCCGAAAGTGTGGGCGTTATTGACGAACTCTATCGCTTGGCAGGCATTTACAAAACCTGCATTGTCTGCGTGTTGCATTTTATTCCCAACGGTTTGAAGCTTCGCGGGCATTTAGGCTCGGAATTGCAGCGCAAAGCGGCTGCAATCCTTTCCATTGAGAAAGACGAAAATCCTGCGGTTTCGGTTGTCAAGGCATTGAAAGTGCGCGATGGCAGTCCGCTTGATGTTCCGCTGGTGCAATTTGCTTGGGACAAAGAAAAGGATATGCACACCTATTTCGGCGAAAAGCCCAAAGAGGAAAAAGAAAAGCGCAAGGAAACCGAACTTACGGGCGTTGCCAAAACGATTTTTGCCAATCAACGCTTTTGTACCTATGTTGATTTATGCGAACAGATACAGAGGCTTTTAGACGTAAAGGAACGCACGGCAAAAAGTTATATCAAGTTTATGCGTGAAAAGGAAATTATCCTGCGCGATGCTTCCAATCAAAGTTATTTCATTATCGGTCAAATCTAAAATCAGGCGTTATGTTTATCGAAAAAGAATATATGGAATCGTGGATGAAGCGCATTATGGAACGCTTCGACCGCTTGGAAAACAGTCTTGTAAAACCGCCGCCCGAAAGGGAACGGCAAACGCTTGACGGCGAACTGCTTTTAGACAATCAGGACTTGTGCATAATGCTGAATGTAAGCAAGCGTTCTTTGCAGCGTTACAGAAGTTTGGGCTGGTTGCCGTACAAACAAATCGACCAAAAGATGTACTACCTGCAATCGGACGTGGAACGGTTTATCAAAAAGCATTTTGAAAAACGCTATAAACCAAAAAGATAGCAAATTTTCTATTTCAAGGCTATAGTGTTTTATTCTAAAAATTATTATTTTTGCACCTAAAATGTAAAAAAATATGCCCAACTATCACTTGTTAAAGAATCTGAACAAAGAGGAAAGGCTTCGCACAACAGACAATCTGTTAAAGTTGCGCAGCCGGTTAGACCGCGATATTCCGCAAAAAACGGCGGAGGACACTCTACTGCTTGCCACTTGGAATATCCGCGAATTTGGCGACAACCGCCGCCGCGAAAGCCTGCATTATCTGGTGGAAATCATTAGCCGTTTCGATTTGATTGCTGTTCAGGAGGTTTCCGCCAATCTCAAAGGCTTGCAAGACCTCGTTTCGTTGCTGAGCCTGAATTGGGATTATTTTGTTACCGACAGCACCGACGGCAGTGCGGGCGGCGGCGAGCGCATGGCTTTTTTGTATGACAGGAGCAAGGTTTCCTTTCAAAAAATGGCAGGGGAAATCGTTTTACCCAAAGATAAATTGATTGACGGGCAGTTGCAGTTTGCCCGAACTCCCTATTGTGTAGCGTTTCAGGCGGGCTGGTTTAAGTTTATTTTGACAACCATGCATATTTATTACGGCTCAACCTCTTCCGCCGACAAGAAAAAGCGTGAAAAAGAAATAGATACAATCACTTCCGTCTTGTCTAAAAGAGCCAAAAAGGAAGATACAAGTTATATTCTGCTGGGCGATTTCAATATCCCGAATGTAAATGACGACACAATGCAGGCATTGGAAAAATACGGTTTTTCCGTTCCGCAGGCAATTAAGGAACACCCTTCGGACTTGGGCAATACCAGCCATTATGACCAGATTGCCTTTAACCTGAAATTGGACGACAAAATGACCGTTTTTTCCGAAAAGTCGCAAAAGGCGGGGGCTTTCAATTTTGCCGAAACGGTTTATACAGCAAACGATTTGGAAACATACAAGTCATATTTCCTTGACAAAGTAAACGGTAAAACCGATAAAGAAATTGAGAAATACTACCTTTCTACTTGGCGCACCTTCCAAATGTCCGACCATTTGCCGCTTTGGGTTGAATTGAAGATTGATTTCAGCAATCAGTATCTGGAAAAGGTTAAAAAGGAAATCGGTTAAATGTGTAAAAATTCAATTCTTGTCTGCCTGTCCGTTCCGTCCGGAAAATCAATTCCGCAAAAGCGCAACGCCTCTTTATAGGTTACGCCGTTATTTGTCATCTGCATAAAATGTTCGTAGATTTTCGGTTTGTATTCTTTGAGAAAGTAAAAACGGCGGTCGCCTTTAATGTGGCAACCGAAACTACAAAACATACAGCCGGTACGCCGCAAGCCCAAATCATAAACCGGACTGTACGGTAAATGAAATTTGCGGATATATGCCCAAATATCGCTTTCAGTCCATATAGACAGCGGGTAACTCGCCGTTTTATCCGTATCAAAAAGATTGCAGCCGTGCTGTAACCATTTTTGCAGGCGCAAACGGCTTTCGCCCGCCATTGTGCCGATAATGGGAAACAAGCCCGTCTGCTTTTGGAATTTTGCAAAAGGCTTTTTCTTCAAAAAATAGCAACACCGCTCTGAAACATCAAAAGGCGCGTCAATCAGGAATTTCCACCTTTCGGCAATTTTTCCGATGCCGTTAATACTTCCATTCAAGCGGATATTGCGCAGCTTTTCGCTGTGCGTGTGTTTTGCCTGCCGTATGTATTGGCTCTGTTCCTTGCTGATTAAGGGAAATCCGTATTTTTCAATCAGTTGCCGGATATGGATTTCGGGGCGGATAACGGTTAGATTGTCCGTTTCACGCACAAATTTTACGACTTCGGGATATTCGTTGCCGGTGTTGCAAAAAACGGCGGGAATGGATTTATCCACAAAACGCCGGATTATGTCCAGCATTACGCCGCTGTCTTTCCCTCCCGAATAGCTGACGTATCCCTTGTCGCCAACCTTTGCCAAAAATGCAGATACAACGCCAACGCTGTGGTCAATCTTCTGTTCCAGCGTCCAGCCCTGCTGGTATTTCAATTCTTCATGCGTCATAGCTTAAACCCTTTCCTCTCGTTGTCATACTTCGGCACACTTGCTATGACCAACCGTTCTCCCATTGCTTCCTTATATTCCTGCAAACGGTTGGGTATGGGCGTTATATCGCTTGGTTTCATTTTGCCCGACATCAGGTCGTGGATTTCCTGAACGGCTTTTTGAGTATCATTTAGCGGTTGTTCTTTTTCCTGTCTTTTTTCGGGTTTATCTTCGCCTGTGTCAATAGGTTTCAGCGAAAGTTGTATCTGCCTGTTTAATGCCGAAAGTTCCGATTTGAGTTGCTTCAGTTCGTCCTCCTTTCTCCATGTTGTTTGGGCAATTCCCTGCAAAACAGGCAGGTCGATTGACAGTTTTTCGTTCTGTTTCAGGTGGTTTTCTATCAGCGTGGGTATTTTTTCGAGTGAATGAAGAAAATAATTGACCGCTAATTTCGGGTCGCTCGCGATATGACCGTTGTTGTAATTGTACTTGATATGTCCCTCGCCTTCAATGAAAAAGCGGTTTTCCTTCATAAACAAACCTTCTTTCATTGAGTCTTCGGTCTTGACCAAAAGTTTGAAGCCGTACAGTTCGCCGATTGGATAATATTCGCCGTGCGTAGTGGCGTGGTCGCTGATATGGGCAAGTTTGGCGGCAAGGACTTTTACGTCCGCGCTTTCCACGCCGTCCAATTTCAACGGGTTGAGTTTGTTACCCTCTTTGTCGTGTTGTACGTGGCTGTTAAAGGTTTCCCAATCACCTTTCATTCGGGAGATTATCTCTTTGTTTCCGTCTATCGTGCGCACGGTATCTTCCAGTTTATACACGGATATTGCCTTGTTTTTGCTAAAACCCTGCCGCTCGCTTTCGAGGGTGGCGATTTTCTTGTCCAATTTTGCCTTTTCCAACAAATCGGTATTGCCCGACAAAATCGCTACATACTCCGAAAAATTCATGCCGCTGTCTTCGCTCATGCTGCCCTCGTCAATACGGCGGCTGCCCATATTGTTGGTTTTGAGTTGCGTAATAAACAGTTGCTTGTTGTGCAATAAATTAAACTTGTAACTGTCAAGCGATTTTTCAACGGCGTAAATAATTACATCCACTTTGTTGTCTGCGTGTAATTTGGCAATTTCATTGCCCTTGCGGATTGCCCTGCCTTCGCGCTGTTCCAAATCGCTTGGTCGCCAAGGGCTGTCCAAATGATGGACGGCTACGGCTCGCCTCTGTGCGTTTACGCCTGTGCCAAGCATTTCCGTTGAGCCAAATATCACGCGGATATGCCCGTCGTTCATTGCCTGTATCATGGCTTTGCGGGCAACTTCGGTCTTGGCTTCCTGAATAAAGCGGATTTCTTGAGCGGGTATTTTATGGTCTTCCACCAATTTGCGTTTGATTTCGGAATATACGTTCCATTCGCCCGGCTTGTATGTTCCCAAATCGGAAAAGACAAACTGCGTTCCCTTTTCCTTGTCGTACTTTTTGTAGTATCCGGCAATTTTCATTGCGCAATGCGAGGCTTTGCTGTCAATGTGGTCTTCATATTTGTCCTTATCAATCATGCGCATATCCAGCGACATTTTTCGTGCGTAATCGGTTGCTATCAGCATTTTTGCGTCCTTTTCCCCGCCTTCGAGCGGTGCGCGTCCCAACAGGGTGGCATCGCCGCTTTTGGCAAATGCAACCAGTTTTTTGATAAATTCCTGCTGCTGTGGCGTCTGCGGGATACTGTGCAGAATTTCTTTCTTTTCGGGGCGGTCTATACCTATATCCTTTGCCGTGCGAAAATCGGTAATTTCGGAATAGAAAGCCGCTAATTCAGGCACTTTGATAAAGTATCTGAACCGTTCTTTCTGTACAATCTCGTTGGTAATGGAAAATTCATAATCCCTGTTCTTCTGGGCAAAAACTGCCGCCCACGCATCAAAACTGTTGATATTCTGCCGTTCCATTTCCTGCGGGCGCAGGTATTTGAACAAAAGGTATAACTCCGTCAATGAATTGCTTATGGTTGTGCCTGACAAAAATGTTGCACCCAAATCCTTACCTGTCCTTTCTTGGATAGTGCGCAATGCAAACAGCATATTTAATGCCCTTTGGCTGCCTTCGGGATTACCCAAACCTGCCACGCGGTCGTGGCGGGTATTGAACATCAGGTTTTTGAAGCGATGGCTTTCATCGACAAAAATATGGTCAATGCCCATCAGTTTGAAATCCACAATGTCGTCCGTGCGGTTTTTGATTTGCTCGGTCAGCACTTTGATTTTGACTTCGAGGTTTTCCTTGCGCGTTTCAACGCCTTTGAGCATTTTTCTTGAAATTTCCTTACCCTGTTCGCGCAATACCTGCAAATTCTCATCAACGCTTTCCAATTCTTTTTCCAGAATTTGCTTTTGAATTTCAGGCGATTGGGGTATTTTCCCGAATTGGTCGTGTGTTAAAATCACAGCGTCCCAACTGTTGTTTTTTATGTCGTTGAAAATCTTTTGGCGGTTTTTCGGGGTAAAGTCTTCCTTGCCCGGATAGAGTATTTTCGCGTTGGGGTACGCCTTGCGGAATGTGGCGGCGATTTCGTGAACGTTGGCTTTCAGTCCGATTATCATCGGCTTGTTGGCAAGTCCCAAACGTTTCATTTCATACGCGCCGCAGCACATTATCAGCGTTTTGCCTGCCCCCACCTCATGGTCGCAAATTCCTCCGCCGTTCATCTTCAGCATCCATATCGCATCTTTTTGGCTTTGGTACAAATCGGGAATGCCCAACGCTTTCAAATCAAGATTGGGAAAAGTCTGGTGCGAGCCGTCATAAGTCGGGCGCACAAAACAGTTGAATTTGCGGTTGTAAAGGTCGCTTAAACGCTCTTTAAATTCGGGCGACTGTACTTTCAGCCATTCGGAAAAGCCATCGCGTATTTCGTCGATTTTGCTGTTGGCTTCCTGTATCTTTTCGCCATCACGGACTTTAATGGTTTTCCGCTCGCCGTTTTCGTCCGTAACTTCCATACTTTTGGAAATGTTGGGCGAAGTATTGTGCAGGGCGTGTGTCATCAACGCCATCCCGTCGTATTTGCGGAACTCGCCGCGAACGCAGTATTTGTCGTGAATATTGGCGTTGCTGTATGCGGCTTTTACGGAAAAATCATCGCGGGTCGCCGAATACTGCACATTGGTTTCCACATCAAAAAGATAGGAGGCGTATTTGGAATAAATGTTTTGAGGTATCCAGCGTTCGCCGAAGTTAAAATCCAGTTCGTCAAAGGTAATCGGGCGTGGTGTGGCATCGCGCAAAGCCTTCAACGATTCGGAAACAGCGTAATTATTTTCGTGTTCGGGATTATCCGTTAAAAAACGTTCCAATGCTTCGGCTTTTTCCACGACATTGCCCGCAATGAATTTGTCTGATATTTCGTAGTCGCGGATAAGCGGATTGTAATAAATGCGTCCGTGCAGGTCTTCGAGCATTTCCTCGCGGCTTTTATCGGGCATCAGTGAAAGCATGTATTCGGTATTGACTTCGCCGAACTTGTTTAATGAGGCTGATAATGCCTCCATCGAGTTGGCGACTTCGGTTATCTCGTTGGGATTGAACGCCACCGGTTGCGTGAAAATATCGGCTTTGACAAAACTGCCCATAAATGCACCTTCGGGCGGCACTCGTTCCAATGAGAGCATTTCCTGACCGCCTGCATCCATTTTGATTAAGTCGAGGTTTTTGCGGTCGTTCAGATAACCGAAACGCTTTACAAAAGTGTCGTAATGCTCGTTGAGTGATTGGCGCAAGCCGGTGTTTTCCGTTCTTTCGGTCGCCTCGTAATGGTATAAAAGGTGGTAGGTGTCGCGGAATTTTATGTACTGTTCGGCTTTCTGCTTTTGTAAGGGGTTTAACTCTAACGGCATAAAAACGGCATCTTCGCGGTAGCGTTCTTTCAGAAAGCCGGTTTGTCCGCTATCCACTGCCAGCGAGCCTTGCTTGTGGAAATCCTGCAATGCGCCGGAATAGGGGCGCGGCTCAATGGGTAAGGCAAATGGTGGTGCAGGATTGGAATTTGAGGGACTAATGGGACTTTGGGGACGATTGGCGGGTTGCGTTGTGCTTGGCGCAGGTTGTGCAAACAAATTGAGTTGTACCGGTTTTCCCTGTGCGGATTGAGGTTTCTTCTTGCCTTTCTTTTTGGTGTTCAGTTGCTTGCGCTCTTCTTCCGAAAAGCCGAAAAGGTCATAAAGCGACATGGCAGGCTCGGTATTAATGCTGTGCGCTTGCGTTTTTACAAGTGGCTCTGTTTCTTTCCGACTGTTTTCCTGACTTTTTATATCTGCAAAATCTTCGACAGAAAAGAGGTCGTCAAAACCGGGCGAATTTTCTTCCCAATCGAGTTCGCGTGTGCTTTTCCTGTGATAATCATATTGTTCTTCCTGCGGATTTTCAAACTTTGACTGCCGTTCTGCTTCTTCTATCATTTTGCCCATTTCTTCCCAATCCTGCGTTGTGGGTTGATAAGCGTATATTTGGCGTCTTGTTTGAATGGTATTATCCCAATACAATTCCCTGTTCAGCCGTTTATCAAAATCTGCGGATAACATTTTATGTAAATCGGCAGCCATTCCCTGAACTCCGCCCTCGTGAATGAAAACCATTGCGGGCTTGCCGTAAGGGTCGGTATCCATATATCCTTTTGTATGAACTACCCTTTTGAAATCTTGAAAACAGTTGTTAATCGTTTGTCCGTTGGTTAAAGCCCGACTTTTTATAAAAGCGATTTCTTCCGGTGTTAATCTCGGTTTGTTACTGTTCTTTTGCAGAATGATTAAGTCGCTGCCGACTTCCGTTCCTGCATGGTCGGTAAACAGATTGTTGGGCAAACGTATAGCCGAAATAAGACTTGCATTTTCCATTAACCGGTGGCGGATTGGCTCGTTGGCGGGACTGTCCATTACGCCCTGCGAAGTAATAAAAGCCTGTATGCCGCCCTCACGCAGCACATCCAGCCCTTTCATAAAGAAATAGTTGTGAATTGTCCGGCTTGCCTGCCGCAGTGTGGGGTCTTTGCTGTTGGAAAAAGCGGTGTCGAAAACCGAAACATCACCAAAGGGAATGTTTGACGAAACAATGTCGAATTGATTGTCCGGGCGATTTTCGATTTCTTCAAAGCCGCGAATATGTACTTTGTCTTCGGGTTGCAAATGCGAAAGGATTTTGCCTGTCAGTAAATCCTTTTCAAAACAGACGGTTTCCATTGTCGGAAAAGAAGTTTTGAAATTTTGGGCAAATGCACCGTTACCAGCCGAAGGGTCAAGAAAACGCGCGGGAGTTACGCCGTTTTCGTTCAGGGTGTCGGAAATGGTTTTGATAATTTCGGGCGGGGTATAAAACGCTGTCAGTACAGAATTTTTCAGGCTGCCATAGTAACGTTTATACTCCTGTTCGTCCTTGCTGTTTTCGCGGATTACGCGGTGCAAGTCCGCAACCATCGGGAACATATCCATTTCCGATTTTGTCCAATACGCTTTATCCAATTCGTTTTGCGCGGGATTGAGAACGCATTTTATCCCGCCAAAGCCGCTGTATTGCTGCAATAGGACACGTTCTGCATCGGTGGCGTTGCGCTTTTCACTGTCAAGCGTAAAGGCAATTTTAATCGCCTCAATATTGGTCTGCAAATGTGCTTTCTTATTGTAACTCATTGCTTTCAAGGTATAGGGCGATTGCGCCGGTTAATTCGGTATAAAGCAGCTCATATTCGGGCGAATACGCAAAATCGTCTGTGAGAGTATATAGGGCGAAAACATCTTCACATTCGGGCAACAGGCGAATGGCTAAATCTCTGGCTTCATCTTCGGGAATTTTATTTGAAAACTCGTCCCAAAGGATATTTTTCAGCGTGTCTTGCTTGGAAAAATGCAGTTTGCCAAACAGCGTTTCATTTGCCCAATGTTCGGCTTCAAGGGGGTTGCCGCCGTTTTTCATTATATCTTCGTAAATATCCAGTGCGGCTTGGGTGCGGGCGTTGATAAATTTTTCGTCCGCAACCAATTCGGGGTGGCTTTCACGCAAAAAAGCCACAAGCGAGAGGCGGAAATAGGACATATCCGCCGGATAATCTTTTCTGTTCATACGTTTAAAATTTAGAATGAACGCAAAGTTTGTAATAAAAGGAATGGGATTTGCTGATTGTCAGGCAAGTGGAAGGGGTTTGCAGTGAGTCTGGCAGGGGTTTGCACCGTGCTTGGGGAAAACGCAAAAACGCCCTGTCCGAAATTTACGGTAAATTCCGGACAAAGCGTTGTTCTATTTGCAAGGGTTGTTCTTACGACCTTGCGCCGCTATCCATGCGGATAAATTTTTCGGATAGCGTTTTTTGCAATTTATTCAGGAAAAAGGCGCGGTCTTCGGCGGCGCGGTTGCGGACGTCCCAAAACAGGCGGTAATAGTTGGCGATTTTACAGCCGAAGGCTTTACCGATGACTGCAAACACGGTTTTCAACGGTGTTTTACCGAAACAGCCCGCTTCGTGCAGGGCATAGACGAGTTCGACCAGTTCCATACGGCTGCCTGCCCATTGGATTTTTTCAAGTTGAACCGTAGATAAAGGATTGCTGTTGTTTTGTAACGATATTTGCCGCTCAATTGAAATCGTCTGTATATCAAGTAAATGAGCGGCTTTTTCCGCATAAAATAATGCGGTCTGACTATTTTTTCAAGCCGTCCCAACCTTGCAGACCGGCAAGTTCGGCACGGGCGTAACACAGGGAATTATGGTACGTTGCGCGATTGTTCGACCTTGCATTTGCCTCAAAAACGGTGTCGGCAAATGATTCATACGCTTGTTCCCATTCTGTTGTGGAAATGTTTTTTGAAGTTGTTTCTCTGAAAAAAGAAAACAATCCTGATTGAATTAATTGTTTCATAAATATCTAATAATCAAAAATTTAACTTTTTCGTTTCTGATAATCTGTCGGGCTTTCCTTATAAAAATCCTTGAAGCACTTGGTAAAGTACGCAGGCGAGGTAAATCCCGTTTCGTAGGCGATTTCCGAAATGTTTAACCCGGATGTCTGCAACAGGAGTTGCGCTTTTTGCAGGCGGATAATTTTCAACAGTTCGTTAGGCGTGTAGCCGGTCAGCGATTTTACTTTTCGGTAGAGTTGCGTGTACGAAAGACCTGCCTCACGGCTTAAATCTTCAATGTTGAGGTCGTTCTGAATCCGGGCTTCAACAAGTTCCCTGAATTTGTCCATGAACGTTTTATCCAAATCTTCAGGAATACTCCTGTCGCCGGACAGCATATTTTGCCGGAACTTTTCTTTCAAACGTTGGCGGCTTGCTATCAGGTTGCGGATGCGGACTTCCAATACATCGGAATTAAAGGGTTTGGATATGTAGGCATCGGCGCCGCTTTCGTAACCGCTGATGCGGTACTCGTCGAGCGAATACGCTGTAAGTAGAATGACCGGAATGTGGCTCGTGGACAGTTCCCTTTTCAGGCGGCGGCAGAGTTCCACGCCATCGGGCGGTGGCATCATGATGTCGCTCACGATAATGTCGGGGATATAGCGCATGGCTTGTCTGAAACCATCCGTGCCGTCTTCGGCTTCCAGAATGGTATAACTGTTTTGCAAAACCGTTTTAATGTAGGCGCGTATATCGGGATTGTCATCAATAACAAGCACCGTTTCGCGGTCGCCGGTATTTTCGTTTTCATCAGTTGATTCCGAGTCATAATCTTCAAAATCCGCCGTTTCTCCGTTTTGAAAATTGGTATGCAGGGGCGCGATTAATTGCGCCTCTACTTCGCTGTACGGAGTTTCTGTCCTGTTTTGTGAGAAAGGAATGACGACAGTAAAGGTGGTAATGCCGGTGGTTTCGTCGCTGCCGGCTGCGATTTCGCCCTCGTGCAGTTCCACGAGCGCCTTTGCTAATGCCAATCCTATGCCGGAGCCTTCCATATACGAATTGACCTGATAGAAACGGTCGAAAATGTTCCGTATATCATTTTCCGCTATGCCTTTGCCTGAATTGGATACGCGGACAACGGCGGCGGGACGGCTCGTTTTTTCCAGCACAACGGAAATAAAACCATGTTCGGGCGTAAACTTGAAGGCGTTGGAAAGCAGGTTAAAATAAATGCGTTCCATTTTTTCCGAATCGTAGCAAAAGCGGAATGCTTCGTCGGGCTGCGAGCCGTCCGGCGTTTCTACACAGAAGTCGAAGCGCAGGCGTTTTTTTACCGCCAATTCGCAAAACATTTCGTTCCATTCCGTGAGTTGGCTGCAAAGGTTGTTTTCGTTCAGGTTGAGTGTCAGTTTTCCGTTTTCGTACTTGCGGAAGTCGATAATCTGGTCGATAAGCCGGAGCAGGATACCTACATTTTTCTGTACTAATGCCAAAAGCCGCCGCTGTTCTTTGGGCAGGGATTTGTCCGCCAGCAGCGAGCCGACGGGACCGGAAATCAGCGTGAGGGGAGTTCTAAACTCGTGCGAAATGTTGGTAAAAAACACTAATTTGGCTTGGGTTGCTTTTTCCAGTTCCTGCGAAAGGGTTATCAGGCGGTCGCGCTGTTGTTCAAGTTCTTCGCGGTTACTCTCAATGAGTCGGTTGTTGCGTTCAAGTTCGGCGTTCAGACGGAGTTTGGAGTTGTAGGCTTGGAAAAGCAGTACGGAAAGGATAATGAAAATCAGGCAGATAAAAGCGAATACGAGCAGCATATATTGCTGTGTGGCATGTCGCGTGATGTGGTTGGCGATTTGGCGGTCGAGGGTGCTGATTTTGTTTTCATGTTCAATGATGGCGTCGGTTTGCAGTTTCAGTACGCGGGCGTTCGTTTCGTCCACAATATTGGTGTACAGCGTATTTTGTTTCGTATAGGGCTTACTCTGCAAAATATCAAGGGCGAGTTGAATGATTTTATCGCCGCTCGTCGGGTAGATAAACGAGGCTTTGAGTTTACCGTCGATAACCTGTTCAATGCCGTTACCCGCACCGGGTAAAGCGTCAATACCTACAAAAAAAATGTTGTCGGTGCGGTTAAGACGTTTAGCAGCGTTGTACGCCCCCATTGCCATACGGTCGTTGTGCGCAAAAACGAGGTCGATAGTGTCGGGCATTTCCGCAAGGATTTTGCTCGTTTCCCGCTCGGCAATGTTTTTGAGCCACGCGCCGTCAGCCGAATCCAAAATATGTATGTCGGAATAACGGTTGATAACATTTACAAAGCCTTGGTGTCGCTCGGCATCGGGCGACGAGCCTTTCAGACCGCGTATTTCAACGATATTTCCCCGTCCGTTCAGCAGTTTGGCAACGTAATTACCCACTTCACGCCCTATCTGCACATTATCCGCACCGATAAAGGCAGTGTATTTGTCCGAAGTGATTTTCCTGTCCACCAGCACAACAGGAATGCCCGCACTGTACGCCTTTTCCACAATGGGCGTAACCGGCTCCGCCTGATTGGGCGAAATGATAATCAAATCCACTCTGCGGTCGATAAAACTTTGAATGTCGGCAATCTGCTTTTCCGTATCGTCGCTTACTGTTTTAATGTCGAGTTTTACACCTTTGTGAAACAGCGCTTCGTTGCGCATTTCCATGTTCATTTTGCTGCGCCATTCGTCGTCGCTGCACTGTGATACGCCGATGATGTATTGTGTTTTTTCCCGTTGGCAGGCGGCAAAAAACAGAAAAAGAACTAAAGAAAAAATAACCGGCAGGTTGATATGATTTTTCATATTGATTATCTATTAAAAATAAAAATGTTCATTATCAATAACCTGCAAAAATACGAAATTTTCAGAAGATAATGATAATGAACAATTTCTTGTATATAGCGAACTACTTCTTCGCCTTTATCAATCCGTTGATAAAGAACAGATAAGCGACGAGTACAGCCATAACCGCTACTGCGCCCCACTGCGCGCCGGTAAGGTCGCTGAAAACACCCATCAGCAGCGGAAAAATGGCGCCGCCTGCAATGCCCATTATCATTAAACCCGAAACCTCATTTTCGCGTTCGGGCATGGACTGTATCGCGGTGGAGAATATCATCGGGAAAATATTGGAATTACCGAAGCCCACGAGTGCAATGGCAACATAAAGCGCGGTTGTGCCGGAGAAGAAGAACAGCCCGACTGCCGACAAAGCCATCATTACCACGCTAATGATAAAGAACTTGCGGACAGGAAATTTTGCCAGAATGAACGTTCCCAAAAAACAGCCCGCCACGCGGAACAGAAAATAAAGACTCGTAGCAAAACCTGCCTCTGCAAGTGTCATTTCACAGCGTTCCATCAGGATTTTCGGGGCGGTGGTGTTAATGCCCACGTCAATGCCCACATGCGCCATAATGCCAAAGAAAAACAATAGAATGTATTTGTTTTTAAGCAATTTAAGGCAATCGAAAAACGACGATTTTGTTTCGTAGGGTTTCTCGTCGATTTTTGTTGCGCCGAGCCACAGGAACGACAGTAGTGTGGCAGCAGCATAGAGCGGGAACAACAGTTTCCAGTCGCCGAAGTGCAACGCCGCCAAGCCTGCAATTATCGGTGCGGCAAACGAGGCAATGGCTTTGACAAACTGCCCGAAAGTAAGGGTGCTTGCCATGCGGTCGCCCGGCACAACGTTTGCAATCAGCGGGTTGAGCGATACTTGCATCAGCGTATTGCCAATGCCCAGCAAGGCAAACGAAACAAGCATAAGCGGGAACGTATAGTTTACAATGGGAATGACCAATGCGGCAACCGTTACGATTAAACTCAAAAGTACCGTTTTGCGCCGTCCGATTTTATTCATCATCAAGCCGGCAGGTACGCTGAAAATGAAAAACCAGAAGAACACCATCGACGGGAAAAGGTTTGCCATCGTATCCGTCAGATTGAAATCCTCTTTTACATAATTAGAGGCAATACCGACCAAATCGACTGCACCCATGGCAAAAAATGCCAGCATAATGGGGATAATAGTCCCGATAAATTTTTTATTCATATTAATTGCAATTTTAGATTTTAGAAATGTTCTCATAAGCGGGCATTGCGCCCTGCTGTGTGCATACCCACGCCGAAATTTCCACTGCTTTTGCGTGGGCTTCCGGTATGGATTTTCCGTCGAGCAAGCTCGCTACAAATGCGCCGGTAAATGAATCGCCTGCGCCAATGGTGTCGGTAACCTGCACTTTGGGCGTTGGCACATAAGACGTTTCGTTTGCCGTAAAAACGTAACTGCCTACGGCACCTTTGGTTTCGATTACCATTTGCAGTCCGTATTCTTTCAGAATCTTTTTGCAAACAGCGTCTTCTTCGCCTTCTATTCCGAACAGTTCCGCCACGATTTTCACCTCGTCGTCGTTTATTTTCAAGATATTGCAGTTTTTCAGCGATTCCACAATGATTTCTTTTGAATAAAAATGCTGCCGCAGGTTTATGTCAAAAATTTTCAAGGCATCGGCAGGAACGTATTCCAAAAACTTATGAATGGTAAGCCGCGACACAATGCTTCGCTGCGCCAGCGAGCCGAAACAAACGGCTACACAACGTTTCGCCAGTTCTTCCGTTTGAGCGGTAAAGGGGATATTGTCCCATGCTACGCCTTCGCAGATTTCGTATTGCGGAACACCCTTTTCGTCAAGCGTAACGGCTACCGTGCCGGTGGGGTAATCCACCGCTTCGAGCAGGGTTTTCATTTTCTTTCCGGTCAGGTTGTCGAGTATTTCCGTACCGAGCGTGTCTTTACCGATAGCAGAAACAGCGATTCCTTCGTAGCCGAATTGCGAGGCATGATAGGCGAAGTTGGCGGGTGCGCCGCCCAGTACCTTGCCTGTTGGCAGCATATCCCAAAGGATTTCGCCAAGTCCTATAATTATTTTGTTTGCCATATTATTCTATTTTAAAAATTTTCAAATCATTTATTTTGAACTGATTGTCTTTTGTAAAAAATTCAATTTGCTTGTATGGTTCATTGGGAAAAACGAGGTTGGTAATTGCCGCCTCGCCACCGTCAAGAAATGCCTCAACCGAAGATTTATCTACAAAAACACGCAAAGTATGCGCCGGTTTTGCCAAAACAGGAGCAACGGATTTTGTTGCAAAAGTGGCGTTGAAATTCACAATGCCGCTTTTTGCACGGTCAACCGAAAATTCGTTTTTCTGCAAATCAAAAGCAAATTCAACGCTTTCGTTTTTTGAGTTTTTTAGATTAAAACCAAATTGTTGAGCCGCTTGCGCTTCGATTTCGAGCAAAATCTCAAAAATGCCGTTTGTTGGAACATCAAAAATTCTATTCGTATTAAAATCGGGAACGTTGCCCGCCTTGCCTCTACGCGCTTGAATTTCTTCCACAGGATAACTTTTTACCAAATATTTTCCGTTTTCCTGTGCCAAAGTCAGGTAGCGTGGCAAAGCCATTGCACTACGGAAATTCTTCGTGGGAACATCGTTTGCATACTGCCAGTTAGACATCCATGCTAAAACGATTTTCCTGTCATCAGGCGCATTTGCCCACGACACCGTTGCGTAGTGGTCTTTTCCGTAGTCGAGCCAATGCTGCTCGGTGGGCGAAAAATCACAGGTAAAGGTGTGTCCGTCGAACGAGCCGACAAAATACTGCGTGGCGGAATGGCGCACATTGGCAACGCGGTCGTTGCTGATTAACAGTACCCATTTTTCGCCAAATTGCAGCAAATCGGGACATTCCCAAACACCATCGTGCGAACCGTAGTTTGCACCGAAACCGCTTTCAAAAGTCCATTCTTTTGCGTTGGCTGACGAGTAAATCTCGGCATGGTTACCCACTGCCAAAACCATTATCCACTTGTTTGCAGGCGCGTACCAAAACACTTTCGGATCGCGGAAGTCGGGTGTGTTCGCTTTTTTCAACACAGGATTTCCCGCGTATTTTGTCCAAGTACGCCCTTTGTCGTTGCTGTATGCAAGGCTTTGCCATTGACCGCCACGCTCGGCTTGGGTATAAAAAGCCAATAACGTTTTTTCGCCACCTGTCTGAAAACCCGCGCTGTTGGTTTCATCAACTACCGCGCTACCCGAAAAAATCGTTCCCAAACTGTCGGGATAGAGCGCGACAGGCAAATGCTGCCAATGTGTCAAATCGGTGCTGACGGCGTGTCCCCAACTCATATTTTGCCAGCGCGTACCATAAGGATTGTACTGATAAAACAAGTGATATTCGCCACCATAATACACCATGCCATTAGGGTCGTTCATCCAACCATAAGGCGGAGTGAAATGATAGGCAGGGCGGTATTTTTCGTCGAAATCGAAATCAAAATTATTCGACAGTTTAATTTCTTTCAGACAAACAGCAGATTCATTTAATCCCGGAATCTCTATCTTGATTGCTTTTCCCTGCCACTGCGAAAGGTCAAGAGGCACCCAATAATCAATCTTATTTTTTGCCAAACGAATGACGTAACTATTAACCAATTTGTCGTCAACAAACAGTTCTGTTTGCAGTTCATCGCCTGTGTCTTCAATCGGAAGCAGCAGGTATCTTTGAGATGTTTTAAACTGCAATGAAGTATTTCCATTTTCATTGGTTTGAATACTAATGTCCTGCATGGTATTGCAAGACATTAGGGAAATACTTATTATACAAAATAGGATTAAATTTCTCATTGTTCTTCGCCTAAAAATTTAATTTTATTCCTTTTTACAGTGGCTAAACCATAAACTCCCATGAGCAAGATAATAATCGGCAAGGCACTCCCGATGGGTGTTCCAACCGTTGGGTCTGTGGTTGGTCCGTCTCCGGCTCTACCACCTCCTTGCCCTGATGCTTGTGCTGTCGGAGAGCGTTGTAACCATGATTTTGTTCGTTCTGTCAAATTCATTCTTTCATTGGTTGCAAAGACCTGCCCCATTGACAACAAACAAAGAATGATTGTTAAAAATTGTTTTGTTTTCATCTTTGTTATTTTTTATAAAATGTTTTTGTTATTTCTGTTTCTTGCGAAGCATATACCTTTTTTACAATATATATTCCGGGAATGGTCGGTTGTTGCACTCTGATTCCCTGTAAGGTATAATATTCCGTTTTTATTACATGGTCGTTTAGCCGGATGTTTTCCAACGCTGTTGCTACGTCCATTCCTAAAGAAGTTCTCAACATTCCTATAATATTATGGGCAACCACAAACGCTTCAAAGGGTTTGATGACGGCACTACCCGTAGTAAGCAAAGCGAAATTATTTGTTGTCCGGTTGTAGATATAATATTTGTTGAGCGTAGTTAATGTCAAATTGTTTACGGAAGGGTTGGCAACCAAATAATAACCTTCTTCTGAAAGCGATAATGCAGCATCTAATCCGGTTTCATCAATGTTTTTCAACTCCTGACCTTCTGCTGAAATAAAAGTTACTTTTATTCCATTAAAAGCAGATGGAAATTGCAGAATATATCCTGCATTTGGATTTATTACATCACTATAAATGAAATTATCGCCATCACTATTATATGATTTTACCCAGAAATCGCCCCAACTCATACCTTCATCATAGATATACAATTCGGGATTTTCAGCAAAATCGCCCCAATAGCTTGCCATTGTAAATGGAAAACCAATTGGATACCATGTATTTATTTTAAATGTTTTTTCTAATTTGACAACACCAGTAACGGTTAATGTTGTTCCGACAGGAATCGTTAATTGTCCGGTAAATTGTTCCGCGGTTGCTTCGTCTTCATTCGATTGAAAGATTATATCCCCTGATACATACGCGGACGCAGATTTTGTTTTATCGGCAGGAATAACCAACGGAGATAAATAATCGAACACATTTTCTGTCAGTTGTTCTATTTGTGCTTGATAGGCGTTTGTTCCCGAATTTTGATTCCATTCATACGCTGCAAGTCCGATAGCAATACAGCGTCCTTTATAATCGCCGACTGATTTAAATTCCACAATTCCGGCACAACAGAAATCGGTTACATGTTGCCATGTTCCCAGTACGACAGCCGTATTTTCAACTTCAAAATCACGTACAATATTACCGTTGGTTGATGTATAACCATAACTGTTTAAATCCCACATACAATTATGGTCTTCTTTATGACCGGCACCGATGAGTGCAATGCCGGGGTGTGGTGGAGCAAGCTCATCAAAGGTAATCGTTGGCAGTTCTGCAAAAAGCGGATGTTCAAAATGATTATAAGCCAATCCAATATTGGCATTAACCCCCCAGATGTCAGCATTGTCGCCTCCATTGCCGTCTCCCTTAATTCCCGGCACTCTGTTTGCGGCAATTCTACCCAAATTGACTAAATATTGCGTGGCATGTGTCGAGAGAAACAAGTTACCACCGTTCTTGTAATAGTCTGTTAATGCCGTTACAACACTTGCATCTGTCAATGATGCAGGCAACACGAGAGTTCCTACCCTGTCTATCATAATCCAAATTACATTATATTGCGACAAGTCGGTGGTCGCAACATTAGTTACAGACAAAATATCGCCATTGGTAGGATATTGAGCCGCAAACCATAGTGCTGCGGCTTTTTCGTCATCGTCGGCATTCGTTGTAATGTCGGCTAAATCATTGTATGTTGTTACGAAAGCATATTTTGCCGCAAACAGAGTGCCGGGAATTAAGGGAGACGGCAATGGAGGCGACAATGCTGACATCTGGGGGGTTAATGCCAATATTGGATTGGCTTATAATCATTT
>BNXY01000009.1 GCA_025999935.1 Bacteroidia bacterium
CGGCTTCCATTTGGGTATTGTCCGGATTGCAATCTTCTAATTCAATGATATTTTTGCGCAACACTTTCAGATCTTCAGCCGTTCGGTTTCTTGCCGCCAGGCGGGCGATTTGAGGTTCAAACAAGCTACGCATCTCAATCATCTGCGCAATGAGATTGGAGTCGAATTTCAAATCATAATATAAATTGAGTGATTTAACGGCATCTTCGATTTGGATTTCGGTAACATACATTCCGCTGCCTTTTTTTATTTCAATCATTCCGCGAGCGCTCAACCGTCTTAACGCTTCTCTCAAAGCGGTACGGCTCACAGCAAAGGAGGCGCACAACTCTTTTTCCGAAGGAAGTTTATTTCCCGGCACCAATTTCCGTTGCTGAATAGCTTCTTCTATTCTTCTTTCAATCTTCTGACTTAATGTCTGCGTAGTTCCTATTTTCGAAAAAATATCATCCATGATTTCTATTGAACCACAAAAGTACAGTTTCTTTTTGGGATAAGCAAGTGTTTGATAATTAAATTCTAATGTTTCGCTCCAACTAAAACGTGCATAGAAAGGCAAAAAAGGGATAAAAAAAGTAGCGTATTTAGCTAATAATTCATTAAAAATGATTATTTTAGCAAATATTTTCTATTCTATAAATATGCTGAAATGAGTCCGTCAAATTTACGCTAAGGTCATAGACAAAAGCAAGCGGGATGTGGTGGATAAATTGGATGGATTGACAGGATAATACGGATAGCTTTTAATTCCTGAATATTTATTGTATTTTTGTCACTAATTTAGTAAAAGAATCTCATTGGTAAAGCAAAATAATTTCGACAATCTTCCCTGTTTTCATCATTTCAATTTGGCGGTAAGTCATCTAAAATACATTGTTACCGCCAAATCAAATCATGAACAAATCGTCTAATACCACTTCGCTTTGAATATTTCCCCAGTATATATTATGCTTCACCCCAAAAGTTGTAATCATTGTTGTATGAGCAGTCTTACGAGTTTTTGTTTCGTCTGTAAATATAGCGTATCTTTTGCGAAGAATGTCGTTGTATTCCTTTGTAATGGTATATTCGTCTTTAGAATACTTCATTTCGCAGAGATTTATTATATGGTCGTTCCGGTCAATTACGAGGTCTATTTGCGCGGAATTTTCCATACTTCTCCACGAAGAATAATTGGTTGATACACCGGAAATACCCAATTTGTGTTTTATTTGCGGTATATGCCACAAACATACTTGCTCAAAAGCATAACCCCGCCACGTATTGTGTTTTGAAGTATTGAAATTATTCGTCCAATAGTGTTCGTCATTCTTTTTTCCGTCGTGAATAAAGTTAAGATAAAACAATGAAAATAAATCTATTAACTGAAAAATTCTGTCGCGGTGTTTTTTCCCGAAACCGTAATAAGAACGAATAAACCCACATTGTTCCAACTCTTCCAACATTCTTGTAATGGAGCCGCCGTCAGATACATTAGATAAATCTACAATTTCTTCCCTTGTAAGTCCCATACGCTTCCGGCCAAGTGTAATTACAAGCGTAACGTATTTTTCGGAATGTTTAAACAGCGAATTGAAAATTTCGGCAAATTCATCTTTCAAGACCGCATCATTGTTAAAAAAAAGATTATCAATATTTTGCGGCAATCCTTTTGATTTATCCAAATGTTTCCAATAATAGGGAACTCCGCCTAAAATCATATAATAATCGAGTATTTGATTCGTGTCTATCAGCATTTTTTGTTTTGTTGCAAATTCCTCACATTCTTTCAGTGTAAATGGTTGAACCGAAATCTGACGAGTAACCCGGTTATGCAAACCGCCCCGATTTTTTATAATTTTATTAAGCATCCAGGAAGTTGATGAGCCGCAAATAATCAGCAACAAATTCCGGTTCGCCCGATTCTACTATTCGCTGTAACAGTTCTATTTCCTTCTTTCTGCCAACAATTTTATTCATGATAATCTGTTTTCAAATTGGCGGTAAAGGTATAAAAAATAGTGGATACCGCCAAATTGAATTTGGTTATTACTAAACTTACTATGAGCTAAAATATTGATTTTCATAACTATTTGCCGAAAATCCTACAAACCATCAAATAAAAAACCAAACACCCACTTTCACATTTTTGGGTGTAAAAGTGGGTGTAATTCCCTTAAATAACTGACAATCAGTCTTGTTTGCGGAGAGATAGGCTCTCATACTTTTGTTCCTTACTATTTCATAATATATCAAAACATCGAAAAATATATTTTTAACATGATATTTGACATTGTACAATATCACTACATATCAAATTTATGTCTAAAAATCGTGTGCAAAATCGTGTCCTATCATTACTTGATAAAAATCGTGTACAAATTATAATTTTCCAAAATTATCAAACTTTGACATTGACCGTTCTTTTAGTTCGTCCACAATTTTGATATATGGCTTCATTGCTTTATAATCATTGTGTCCCGTCCAACGAATTATTACTTCCGATGGAATACCAAGCTGCAATGCGGTAACAACGAAAGTACGACGACCACAATGGGTTGTCAGCAACGCCCACTTGGGATAAACCTCTTCATGTCTAACATTTCCTTTGAAATATACCACCCTCGTCGGTTCTTCCAAACCACACACTTGCCCAAGACGTTTCAAATGTTCATTCATTTTTTCATTTGAGATAACGGGCAAAGCCTTATCATCTTTAAATACAGCATCTTTGTATTTGTCAAGTATGGATTTGGAATACTTGTTTAGCTCAATTACAAGTCCGTCCACGGTCTTTTGGGTGACAACCTTGATAAATCCATTTTTGACATCCGAACGCTTTAATTTCGCAACGTCTGAATATCTTAATCCGGTGAAACAACAAAACAAGAATACGTCACGAACACGTTCAAGCGCATCTTCATTCGGACGAAATTGATGATTTTGTAATAATATAATTTCATCGGAAGTCAAATAAATAATTTCCTTTGCATTTCCATCAATACCTTTTAATTTGGGCTTGAAAGTATCATGAATTTTACCTTGATAGTATCCTTGGTGTGCCGCCCAACGAAAGAACCAACGGACAAATGCAAGGTGTTTAGCAATGGTTGTATTTCGGAATCCTTTTTTGCTTAAATATGCCAGATATTCTTGCATTTTACTATCGTTTATTGCTTGAAAGGACATGTAGGGGTCAAAACATTTGAAGTGTTGCCGGAGTGCTGAAAACTTTTCGTATGTCGCCGGTGTCCATTGATTTTGTTCACCAACTGTTTTTGTAAACAAGTCAAATATGTTGAAAAAATCCGCATTTGGGTCTCTAATTTCGGAAATAAATTGTGTTTTGCGCCCGACCATATCATTGAACAAATCTTTTATTTCGCCCAATGTTGGTTTTCGCTTTTCAAGCAATTCATATCGGGCAAATACTTCATTGATTGCCAATTTGTATTCGTCAATGGTTCGGTTAATGTCGGCAGATGATTGATTGGCTTTATTGATTGCACCGTTAATTGCCCGTTCTGTTTTGGTGTCCCAATATTCCAAGTCAATGTTGTGTCCAATAGGAAAATCAATCGGACGTTCACCCGACAAGGTTACACGCATACGGATTGCAAGATTGTTTGTTTCGCCCGGTTTACGCTTATGCAACAAGAATTTTATGGAACGTTTGATGTACATATTATTTTTTGAACATTGTACCCTTACCAAGCAATAACCATTCGGATGAAATTTTGTAATCCTTACAAAGGTGCGCCAAGGCATCCAAATCAATCACTTTATAATTGGTCGGCTTTGCCATATCAGGATTGCGCATTTCGGTACGGATATTTGAGTATTTCACACGGTTTAAGTCATGCTTTTTGCAAAATGTTTGCAACCCACCACATTCTTGCGATGCAATCAAAATATCCAAGGCTTCAAAGAATCGGCTTTGAATGGCAATCATTTCGGGTCGGATAGTCTTTAACATATCATATAATTTCAAATTTTCCACTATTTATGTTTACGGATACTTTTACGCTGTCTTTTTTGCCATCAAACTGCGTATAACTTATTTCGTAAATCCAAATATCATTTTGCTTAACGATATTTTTGTTATCAATTCTTGCATTAATTGGAAGTTTTCCCATTTCAAAAATACCTGAATCCCAAAGTGTAGAATCAAGTTTAACGTTTAATCGTTTAATTCGTACAGTATTTGAATTGTCAAACATATTAAAAGATATACATTCTTCGTAACTTATTGGCGTATAATTATCAGGATAAGTATTTTTTGGTAATGAAAATAAACTATCACCTTTCATTGTATAACATATATAATTTGATACAGTCATATCATTATGTTTAACAATGACACCTTCAAACCACGGGGAAATAGCTTCATAAAACCCAAAACCAAAATTGTCAGGAATTAATTTATCTTTCTTAATAAAACCTTTATTATCAATAAAATACAAATCAGTTATTACATAATTTGTATCATATTTTTTTTGACCCCATAATAGGAAACAAAACGAATTATCACGTTTATATGGATGTTTTACATGATATTCTTCTATTTGAAATGTAGTATGTTCACCATAACCTTTATCAATATCAATAATAGTATCCAATTTTGTTGTTCCCGTCCAATCTAAAAGATTATTTTTAGTCGTTTTATCATAGCATCCAATCCACAATTTACCATCAATACGCCCATTGAAAAATACTTTGGTTGTATCAATGCCATTCGTGGCTGATTCTATAACCAAACCTTGTTTGTTGATATTATATTCTTTTTTTAGCGCATCAAACTGACTATCTTCTGTTGTTGATAAACTTAGTGGTTCATCCGGTGATTCTACACACCCAATAAACAAAACGGCTGCCAATAATCCTAAAATAATCTTTTTCATACGACTTCCATTTTAAGTTTATAATCTTCAATCATTTTATCAAATTCAGCTTTGTTTACAATGGCATTTTCTTCGCCATTCAAAGAAGATGCTTCCAACGCATCAAATACGCTTTGCGGCATTACTGAGTAATATACCGGTATTCCGTAATAGTCAGATACTTTAATTTTAGTTGTTTCCATTATTCATTTTATTTATCAGTGATATAAGCGAATCTTGCAATTTAAACATTTTTTCGTGCATCGTGTCCATTCGGACAAGGTTTTCTTTGTTTCTGTCATAGCTGTTTTTTACTATATCAGCCTCCCTGTCCATCATCTTTTTGATAAGTTCGTCCCTGTCGGTAATCAACTTTTCAATGAATTTATCTTTGTCATTCAGCCGTTCGACCAAACTATTATGTTTATCTTCAATCTGCTTTCGCAGTTTTGCAATTATATAGTCCTTGTCTTTCAACATTTCAGTAAGGTTATTAATGTCATTTGGGCTGTTATGAATAGTATGTCCATTTCCTTGTATCCCGACAATACCTTTGTTATTTTCGACTTCATTCTTTTGAATGTTTTTTCCTTTTATCATATCGCCATTTCCTGTTAAAAAGTAATCAACATTGAATATATCATCATATTTGTCGCATATTTTTCTGAAAAGACCATCAGTCAAATATCTTTCAGCACCACCAAAAGCCGATGAAAGATTGGTGTAATCAACATCTATTTCAATAGAAAACTCCTTTTTTGTATGAATTTTCCCGATTGAACGAAGATATTTATACGCTTCTTTTAAATTATCTACTTTTTCTTTCATTACAAATATTTATTTGTATCTTTGCAAAAATTTTAATTCAAATTGTTATGACTGACGAATTATATAAATATCCATTTTGCACTATTGAAGGAAAATCCTTTATCAACCCCAAAGGCATCATTCAACTGTCCTTATCAAGGCTGCGTGACAGTAAGTTTTCTGATGCCGAGATAGCAGATTATATATCCAATTTCCTTTTTATTATAATGAATAAAAACAAATTTGATATTACTACATCTAATTTGAAAAATGGGATGTATATTGAATTTATCAATAGAAACAAAGCCGATTAAGACGTTATTTCAATTTGTTTTTCGCCTTTATACCATCTCTATTTAGCACAATTATTTCACATCTATTATTGTTTTCTTCTCTATATACAGTAGCATAGCCAAATTTTTCAAGTCTTTTTGCTACTGAATTAAATTCTTGTTGAACTAAACCGGATTTTTCAAACTCTAAAGAATTTTCCGAAAACAATTTTAATATCTCATTTATATTTTCCATAAAAATATTTCATTAATAATCAATCGCTTATAAATTATTTTCAATAAATCTTCAAAAATACAAATAAAAGTTTGTATAATACAAATATTATTTTGTATCTTTGCATCGTGTTTGAATTACGGCTACAAAAGTAGATATAAACGCAACACAAATAAATAGCAAAGATACGTCATTTTTACATAAAATGAATAATAACAAATAAAAAAATTACAGTTATGGCAACGAAAGAAAAAGCAAAATCGGTTAAGGTTGGTGTTTATGAGTATGCAATTATTGATAAATGCTTGGTAAATCAAGATTGTGATGTAGTTTGTAAAATGGGTTGTGTAATTGCCACTTTGAAAATGCCTTCCCCTGCGGAAATTGAACAAGAACTTAAAACACGCATTCCGGGGTGTACGCTACATGGGAAAATAGGTAGAGCGCAATATCCAACCACAATACGGATACCGGCGATTGGGGCTTTGCCGATAGAGTGTGAAGAAATCCCTATCAATGATTGGGAAAATGGATGGGAAACAGAAATAATAATCGGTTAAAAAAAACCGGGTGGGCAACCACCCACTAAAATAAAAATAATATGAATGAATTTTCTTTTGAAAATGGATGGTCGCAAGTGCGACAAAAAGACATGCCGGAAGTGCGCGAAAAAATAATGAATGCACTTGGATTGAAACAAAACAATCGGGCAAGCTGGTGCCAATACAAAAAAGGAGCTATTGAACCCAAAGTGAGCGAAGCAAAGGCAATAGAAGAAATCTTTGCCGAATATGGCATTAAGGAAGTTTGGGGAGCTGAATAATGAATGTAGCTGTGAATTTCACAAAGCGAGAAAACCAAATTGCAGAATTGTTTGCATGGGGCGCGGCTAAAAAGGATGTTTCCAATATCTTGTTTATTTCGGAACGCACCGTTGAAAATCACGCTCGTACAATTTATGAAAAGGTTGGTTGCAGCAAGGTCAATGAATTGTCGGCATGGTGGTTTTGTACCCGATTCAACATTTCGTTCGATTTGTCGCCCTTGAAACAAAGAATCATGTCCTTATGCCTTTTGATTCTTTTGATGCCTCAAATAAGTGATAATGACAATGGTGTAATGCGAGTATTCAGAACAAAGACAATGAAAACATGTCGTTCTTCGTGTACACGCCGAAAGTATGATGATTGTGAATTTGAATTTTTAACTTAATAATTAGAAACAATGAAAACATTATTGAAAGGACTTACATGGAAACAAAAGGCGATTGTTTTGTATTTCGCACTGTCGCTTTGTTTGCTTTGTATCGGTGATGATTCGCCAATTTGGGCAATCCTATTGGTTGTGTTGAATTTCGCAAATGCTGCGCGTTTATTGAAAAAAGTTCCATTACCCGAAATAGAATAATGATGATGGAAGATTTCGATAAGCCGGTTTGGCAAATGACAAAGGGTGAATTGCTTGAATTGTTTGGGGTAATACCAACCAAAACGATAGATAATACCCCGAAAGAAAAGCGATTGATGTATGGCATAAGTGGCATTGCTCAATTATTCAATTGCAGCATGACAACTGCCAATCGTATCAAAAAAAGTGGAAAAATTGATAAGGCAATTTCTCAATGCGGACGGATGATAACTATTGATGCGGATTTAGCTTTGGAGTTGATTAAAAGTAAATGACTTATATATAAACAATTAAATATTAAAATTATGTTCGGATTAAAAATTATCAGCAGCAAAAAGTTGGAACGGATGAACAATTTAGATGAATCGTTCCGGGGTATCATTGACGGTAAAGAGGCACAAATTAAAAGCCTTGAAAATCAAGTAAGCAATCAAAATGATGTGATTGCAAAACTTCAACTCGAAAACAATATCCTTTCGGAAAAGTTGGCAAAATTCGACAGGAAAAGGGTAAATGGCAGATTTGTAAAAGCAACAATTTAAAAAATTTAGCAGCAATGAAAAAAGTAATTTTAGAAAGTATCACCCTGCGGAACTTTCGGGGTGAAAAGGAACGGACAACAACGTTCAACCCCGTTGAAACGACAATCAAGGGAGCAAATGGTCTGGGTAAATCCCGCCATTTCGATGCCTTTATATGGCTTCTTTTCGGAAAAGACAAACAAGACCGTAAAGATTTTGAAGTAAAGTCAGTAGGTGCACCTGCAAAGACCGATTGCGAAGTGTCGGCAACGCTTGATATTAACGGCGAAAAGGTGCAATTGCGCCGCGTTTTAACCGAAAAGTGGGTAAAACCTCGTGGGCAAGTAGATGAAATATATCAGGGCAACGAAACGCTTTTGTTTTGGAATGATGTACCGCTTAAAGTCGGCGAATTTAACGCCCGAATTAATGAACTTGTCAATGACAAGATTTTCAAAATGATTACCAATCCGATGTTTTTTGTAAATATGGATTGGAAACTTCAACGTGAACAACTTTTTCAACTTGCAGGAACAATTACAGATTCCGAAATTGCAAATAAAAAGCCCGAGTATAAGGCTTTATTGGAAAAGATAACCAACAAGTCGTTGGATGATTTCAAACGTGAATTATCCGCCCGTAAGCGCAAATTGAAAGACGAATTGGAACAAATACAACCCCGTATTGACCAAACGCAAAAATTGATGCCGGATAACTTGGACTTTACCGCATTGGAAGTTGAAATTGCAAGTCTTGACAAGCAAATTGCCGATATTGACAAAGCAATTGCCGACAAGTCGGAAGCCGTTCGCCAACAATATGAAGCCGAACAAAAGAAGCAAGGCAGAATAAACGAATTGAAGCAAAAGCAACAACAAGTCCTTTTTTCCGCACAAACCAAGTCGCGTGAAGATGCTTTTGCAGCCGATGAAAAACGCCGTATCATCGAAAATAATATCAAGGTCGTTGAAAGCGAACTTACAAACTTAGAACAATTCATTGGTGCAAATTTAAATGAATCACAAGAATTGGCTACACGTATCACCAACAAGAAAAAAGAGGTTGAAACGTTACGCAAATCGTGGCACGATGAAAATGCCAAAGAGTACGAAGAAAATGATTCTTGCCTTGTTTGTCCTGTATTCAAAATTAATTGTGCCGATAGAATTGCACTTGCTTCATACGCCGAAAACAAAGGCAAGGCACGTGAATCATTCGTTGAAACAAAGAAGAACAAACTTGCTGAAATCACCGAAAAAGGCAAACAGTTAAGCGATGAAGTGCAAGCGTTGAATAAAGAAGCTGACAAGTTATTTAAAAAGCACAATGAATTGACCCACAAGCAATCTGAACAACAAAATAATCTTGCAACTTTGAAAACAGCGTTATCGGAAACTTCGCAAGCTGATGAAAAAGCCGTGGTTGCGGATGAATTACCGGAATACAAGACTTTAGGTGATTTAATTAAAGGCATTGAATCCACACTTTCAACCGATGTGCAACCAATAGACAACAACGAATTGCAGCATCAAAAGAATGAATTGTCCGACAAGCGCGACACCGCCAAGGCTAATTTGAGCAAACGTGATTTGATTGACAAATACAATAAGGAAATCACCGAATTGGGTACAAAGGGTAAGGAAATCGCCCAACAAATTGCCGATGCCGAACGTGAAGAATACACTATTAAACAATTTACCAAAGCACGTATTGATGAATGTGAACGCCGGATAAATGGCTTATTTTCTTTTGTTAAGTTCAAATTATTTGACTACACTATTGATGGCAATGAAGTCGAAACGTGTGTGCCGCTGGTGAATGATATTCCTTTTGGAGTGGCTAATACCGCCGGTCAAGTGAATGCAGGACTTGACATTATTAAGGCATTACAAAAATTCCATGGGGTATTTCTTCCATTATTCTGCGATAATGCCGAAAGTGTGAATCATTATCCGTCAATGGATAACCAAATGATATTCCTGAAAGTAACGACTGACAAAGAATTATTAATAATCAATTAAAATTTAGCAACAATGGAACAAAATCAATTAGTGGCGAAAAACGCACCGATGGGATTAGATTTAATGTACGAATTGCCCGATTTGTCGAAAGCAAAAGCCGCGGCAATAGAATTGACGGGTGAGTATTGGACACCCGAAAAAGAGGGTGAAGTAAAGCGCTTGTTTTTCAATGAAATCAGACAGGAATTAACTATTGATTTCGCAAGCGGCGCGGACGTTGAATTGTCGGTTGCCTACTTTGTAGAAGTCAAGGATGGAGATAAAAGGGTTATCCGGCAAGCAAGCAAACGACTTGTAGGGGCGTTGGAAATGCTAAAAACGCCAAGCGGAATGCCGCTTGAAATTACCTATACGGGCAAAAAGAAGAACAAAACAAATTCGTTCATGTCCGATAGTTGGAGTATCAAGCCCTTGTTTCTTGACGGGCAAGTGAAAAACGAAAATGTCATCAAAGAAACAATCGGCTTTGATGCCGGTGCGCCTGATGGCGACCATTCAACAACTGTACATGTGAATGCCCAAACGGGTGAAATTATCGAACAATCCAAAACACCCGGTTTTTGATTATGGAATTAAAGATTATCGGAAGTAGTTCGGCGGGCAATTGCTACGTGTTTGATAACGGAAGGGAATCCTTGATTGTGGAGTGCGGCATTTCCTTTCAAGAAGTGAAAAAAGCGGTTAATTTCGATATTTCACGTATTGTCGGATGCCTTATTTCGCATGAACATGGCGACCACGCAAGGCACGTAAATAAGTTTTTAGATGCGAGGATAAAAGTGTTTGCTTCAATGGGTACAATAAACGCATTGGGTATTGTCCCGATGTATGAGAAACCAAAATTTTACCCAATAGGATTGAAAGCAAATGCAAAACAAACAATCGGAAACTTTATGGTTCTTCCATTCAGCGTTCAACACGATGCCGCCGAACCTTTCGGATTCTTGATTCATCACCACGAAATGGGTACGACACTGTTTGCCACTGACACATGTTATTTGGCTTACAAATTCAGCGGATTAAACAACATTCTTATTGAATGTAATTATCGACAAGACATTCTGGAAAGAAACACAGATTTGGATTTGATTCCGCAAGCGCAACGCGACCGGACAATGCAAAGCCACATGAGTTTTAGCACTTGTTTTAACGTGTTGAAAGAGAATGATTTGTCGGCTGTAAACAATATCGTACTCATTCACCTTTCGGACAGCAATTCAAATGCCTTGGATTTTCAAAAGGGAATCCAAGAAGCAACGGGTAAAACCGTTCACATTGCAGAAAAGGGAATGACTATAAATTTCAATAAATCACCATTTTAATTTTCAAATATGAATAAAGTTTTTTATATGGTTTATGTGGATGGCGAAATTACCCCAACATATAAACACGAGAGCAAAGAACAAGCCGAAAAAGAGGCTAAAATATTATCCGAAAAATTAGGGAAAGAAACCTATATTTTGGAAGCAATCGCAAGTGTATTGGTCGAAAATGACATAACCAAACGGGTTGATTCTTTTGAAAAGGCTTGTGAATATCTCGAAATAAAACATGCTTTTGCTTGCTGTCCATCCGATAACAAGCATCACAAAGCAATGGTTTCATTGTTTAAGTTAGTTACCATTGCGGAAGCATGGAATAAAGCAGATGATTTTGTTCCTGATTACTCAAATCGTAATCAATACAAATATTACCCTTGGTTTCAATACAACGATAAAGCTGCGGGGTTCGTGTACGCTCATACGACTAATTCGGCTACGGCTGCGACTGCGTTTGTCGGTTCTCGGCTTTGCTTTAAAACGGAATCGAGAGCAAAACAATTCGGTGAACAATTCATTGATTTATGGAACGACTTCTTGTTGTTTCGATAAATACGTATTACATAGAATAAATAAATTTTTAATTCAGAAAATTATGGACAAAACAATTGGTACAGAGTATGGAAATCTTTCACAACGCGAAGCGTTTTTGAAAGATAATTGCGACAAGGTGGAAGAAAAAGGGTACATGAAACCCTACACACCGGAAGAACTGCAAGGACACAAAGAAAAACTTTCAAATCTTTCAATCGAAATTGACGAAATCGAGGACGAAAAGAAAGCAAGTGCAAAGTATTTCAAATCAGTCCTTGACCCAATGTATATCAATCGGCGGAACTTGGTTTCAAATATTCGGAAAAAATCGGAATACGTGCGTGAAATCTGTTACAAGTTCATTGACCAAAAAGAAAAAGAAGTCGGCTTTTACAATGCCGAGGGCATTTTGATTGAAAGCCGTGGGGTGACCGCTGATGAATTGCAACCCACTATTTTTTCAATGCAACGAAAAACGGGTACGGACGAATAAAATTAATTATTATGGCAAAGTATAGAATAAAATTCAAACATACAGTCGAACAAACATTTTCGGATATAATTGAGGCTGAAACAGAAGATAAAGCATTGTACATGTTCGATGAATCGCCTTTTGATTATCTTGAATTTGATGAACCAGAGGATGAACAAGGGTTGAATATAGAGATAATAGAAACAATTAAAATTGATTAAAAATGACAAAGGAAGAATTAGCCGCCCTTTTGGACGGTCGGGAACATCGCGATGAAATCTTCAAAGATGAAGAAAAAGCCGCAAAAGAAAGCGGATTAGTAGTTGTATTCGGCGCTTCTGATGACCTTATGGAGTTAAGGGGAGCAATAAGAGATGAAATAGGTTGCTATGAAGGTGGAACAGCTTGCTTTGATGAAAACGGATTGCTTGAAAATGAGTGCGAAAATGAAGATTGTCCTCATTTCGAGAAAATCAAGGAAAAGGCAAAGAAAATAGAGGCATTATGGTGTGCAAAAGAAGTAACAGAAGATAACTATATAAGTTGGACTTATGAAACCGATATACCGCACTCTACTTTCAAAATTATGGAAGATGAAGAAATATACTGTATAGGTATAGTTTTTAGTATTTACGATTTAAAAAAATAATAAGAATGGAAACTGAAAAAGTACAAATCGTTCTTGGTGAGAACGTAACAAAAGCGGAAGTAATATTGCGCGAGGGTGCGTCGGTCAAAGAAATTGAACCGAAAGCCACTGTAAAAACAAATTTATCGGGCGTTATCGGCGTGCCGGTAGAGTATTTAACGAAACGTGTTGCAACGGGTCAATTTACACAAGAACGTTCAATCGTGATTGTAAACCGCGAAGAAATCCGCTTGTCGTTGGTTATCAACGAAGATGATGAATATTTGCGTGGTCAAGTGGATGGTACGTTGGAATTTCACCCGAAATTCATTGAATTTGGAATCAATACCGGCAAGGTGTGGACACCTACCGACCTTGGTTTATTCTTCAAAATGAATCGTGCGTTTTTCCCGGATAAGAATACAAATATGAAGTTGGTTACTGACTTGATGAACTTTTCCGCTACTGTGAGCAACAAGATTGACAGAATGGTTAAGGAAAACGGCGACCGTACCGACAACTTTGCGCAAGTGGTCAATTCCAATTTACCCGCTTCTTTCGTTTTGGAAATCCCGATTTTCAAAGGGGTAAAAGCTGAAACATTGGAAATTGAAACCTTTGCCAAAATCAACGGGCGTGAAGTTTCTTTTACCTTGCTTTCGCCGGGTGCAAATCAAGCCCTTGAAGAAATTCGGGACAAAGTGATTGATTCGCAATTAGAATCAATCAAAGAGATTGCGCCAAATATCGCAATTATTGAAGTTTAACAACCAAGCCCCGGCTTGGTTTCGGGTCGGGGCTTTAATTTTAGCAACAATATGACAAAAAAAGCAGCAATATTAGGAAATCAACCGGCGCAACCGACATTGGAATTTATCCGATATTCGGAAGATTGCACTTTCGATAGCAGCACATCGGAAGGGCTTACCAAACGTGAATATTTTGCAGGTTTGGCTATGCAGGGGTTATTATCCGACCCCAATGTGGTAAATATTGATAAAATTGCATATAATGCGGTTCGATGCGCCGACGCGCTTTTGGAAGAACTATCAAAAGAATAATTAGATGGATAACGGTTACAATAGTTACGACTTATCAAGAAATTGGTTTGATTTCTGTTTTGAAAATACGGAAATTGTAACCACAACCCATATTGCCTTGTATTTCTTTTGCATAGAACATTGTAACCGTTTGGGATGGAAAGATAAATTCGGGCTTCCAACACAAATGGCAATGGATGCAATCGGTGTGAAAAATTGGCGAACCTATATCAAGGCTTTTAATGATATTGTAGATTGGGGATTTATCAAAGTGATTCAAAAAAGCAAAAATCAATATTCTGCTAATGTAATTGCTATTGTAAAAAATACAAAAGCACTTACAAAAGCAATTACAGAGGCAAACGCAAAAGCAAGTACAGAAGCAGCTATTGTAAAAAATACAGAGGCACTTACAAAAGCAATACAAAAGCACAGTCAAAAGCAATACAATGGCACTGCCGATATAAATAAACAACTTAAACCTAATAACAACTTAAACAAAGAAAATTTTGATTTTTCATTTGTTGAAATTGAATTTGAAAAATGTTTTTTTGATTGGATTGAGTACAAAAAACAACGAAATCAAAGTTACAAATCTCAAAAGTCTTTGCAGGCGTGTTTCAAAAAATTGAAAGAACTGTCGGGATGTGATTTTGAAACGGCTGAAAAAATAGTTGAACAATCAATGGCAAACAATTGGGCAGGTCTTTTTGAACTAAAAGAAGAAAAGAAAAAAGTAGTATCTAACAAAGACAAAGAAGTGAACGATATATGGGAAGAGTAGAAAATATGTCGGTGATTCTTGGAAGAATCAAAGAACGCGGCTTGTTTCAGTCAATCACCCGCTTTCAGTATTTGCCGGTCGATATGGAAATGGCTTTGGAAATAGTGAACGGTATCGGCAAAGAGCGTAACCCGAAATTTGCCATTGATGCCGAAAACCGATTTGCGTATGAAAATCTGATTCGGTGGGTACATTGCGATACAGAAATGCAATGCCTTGACCCTGAAACAAAACAAGTTGTACCCGGAAGGCTTAAAAGCGGGATTTACATTGCGGGCAAGACGGGTTCGGGCAAATCGTGGGCGTTGGAAATCATGTCGGCGTATGCAATGGTATTCAATTTCCAGATTCAAATGGGTGAAACAAAGCGGTGCTTATATTGGCAAAACGTGCGCACCGATGCAATTTGTGATGACTACGTTGCCACCGGAACGTTTGAAAAGTACAAAAAAATGTCGATTGTCGGCATTCAGGACTTGGGGGCTGAACCATCCGAATCATTGTACATGGGTAATCGGATTAATGTGTTGCGCCAAATACTAGAATACCGTGGCGACTTTACCGACAAAATTACCCTGATAACATCCAACTTGCCTATGAATCACAAAAAATTCACGGAAAGTTACGGCGACAGGGTTGCAAGCCGCTTGAATGAAATGTGTAATTACTTTGAAATCAAAGGAAAAGATAGACGTAAAAATTAAAAATATGGAAACAGAAATTAAATTACAAAAAAATAATGATAAAAGGGAGTGGAGCGACCTTGAATGGATACAAGAGTTTCACGACTTTTTGCAGGGTGAAGTTCCAGAAAGTATTAAATGTACCCCTTTGAATTTAACACCGGAACAGTCAAGTTTGATTATATGGTACTTACAAGAACATTTTTCGGTATTTCCCGACCATATCGAAATGTGTGATGATTGCAAACAAATGTATGACAGCTATTCAGAGGGTTGTTATTATGAGATTGAAGGCAAACACTATTGCGGTGGATGTGAGGATAAAAGCGAAGCCGTCTATTGTGATTGTTGCATGGCTGATGTATGGAAAAAAGATGCACGAACCGATGATGGAATGTATTATTGTGATGAATGTACAATAAAAAAACAAGATTAATATTCATGAAGATATATATTTCAGGTAAAATAACAGGTTTGCCGTTTGCCGATGTAGCAGCAAAATTTGAAGATGCCGAAATGCTTCTTAAAGATTTGGGGCTTGAAACGGTAAATCCAACAAAAAACGGACTTTCTTTCAATGAAAGTTGGGAAAAACATATCGTCAGGGACATTGAAAACCTTTTAGAATGTGATGCAATATACATGTTGGACGGTTGGAATGATTCTGTCGGCGCGGGTATTGAATATGATATTGCCATGCGCACGGGCAAAGATATTTGGTTTGAATCAACCATTGTAAAAAACAAAAATATCGTGTTACGGATTCAAAACGCTATCCACGAAGTTACGGGTATGATTTTCAGCGAATATACTACAAAGAGCCACAAACGCGATGGATTCTTTGCCCGGATGATATTCGTGTATCATTGCCGCGAAAACAAAATGAAGTTGGTAAACATTGCAAAATACGTTCGCCGCGACCGTACTTCAATAATTCACATGTTAAACAAATATCAATATGAATACAAATTCAACCCGCATTTCCGAGAATTGGCGCAACGGGTAGAAAGTATATTAAATAAAACAATGATATGAATGCAAAACAAAGAGAAATTATAGTTAATTATTTCGAAGATTACATAAGAAATGGAATGCGATGCGACCCGGTTGGTGGTTTTTCCGATTTCGCTTATTTTTTTAAAGAAATTAGAGAAACCGATGATAAACTTGATTCAGAAATGAAAGAAATATATGATGAAATACCTGAATATTAATTACAATGGAAAAGCATAAATTCCCATATAATTGGACGTTGAAAGATGCCGTTTTTACAAAAGATAAAGGCAAGGTCTTTTCTTTATTCGCCGGGGGGGGGCGGTTCGTCAATTGGATATGGGAACAATGGCTTTCTAAAATAGGATTCGGATATGGAAATAAATAAAATATACAACGAAGATTGCATTGATACCATGCGGAAAATGCAGGATGGGTGTATTGATTTGGTTGTTACTTCACCGCCATATAATATGCGCACACGAATTAGAAATGGGCAATATTCAACGCGAGAAAAAGGCGAACATTTCAGCGTGAAATACAAGTATTTTGATGATGCTATGCCAATTGAAGAATTTTACAATTTTCATTCAAACGTGATGAATGAATTACTACGTGTTTCTAAAATTATATGCTATAATATTCAAATTGTTTCCGGTTCAAAAGAAGCATTTTTTAAGATGATAGGTGATTTTTCCAAATATATCAAAGATATAATCATTTGGGATAAAGAAAATGGACAACCTGCAATGGGTGAAAGGGTATTAAATAGTTGCTATGAATTGATATTGATTCTTGAATCGAATGGTATTTGTGGGCGAACAATTCAAAACGCACGATTCAACCGCGGGACCATGGACAACATTTTGCGCATCGGCCGATGCAAAAGAACAAACGATATACATGCTGCATGTTTTCCAATAAAAATACCAAATTTATTGATAAATGCTTTTTCAGATGTTGAAAATATAATTTACGACCCATTTATGGGGAGTGGAACAACTGCGATTGCGGCATTGATGAATAACCGGAATTATATAGGAAGCGAAATTTCAATGGAATATTGCAATATGGCACAAAAACGCATATTCGATTACAGTAGTCAATATAAATTATTTACACAATAATATCTCACTATAAAACAATAGCAACATGAAATTATTATTTTTCGACTTGGAAACGACCGGTATAAACCCCGGCAAGAATGGAATCCACCAAATTAGTGGTGAAATCGTGATTAACGGCGAAACAAAAGAACGTTTCGACTTCAAAGTACAACCCAATCCAAAGTGCTTGATTGAACAACAAGCCTTGGATGTGGCAAGTGTTACCAAAGAACAAGTATTGTCATATCCGCCAATGGATACGGTATATCGTGAATTTGTCGCCATGCTTGGCAAATATGTGGACAAATACAACAAGACCGACAAATTCTTTTTGGCCGGTTACAACAATGCAGCTTTCGACAATCAGTTTTTGCGCGGTTTCTTCTTGCAGAATAGCGACAATTACTTTGGTTCGTGGTTTTGGTCAAACTCTATTGATGTGATGGTTCTTGCTTCCGCCCGACTTGCAGAACGCCGCGCCGAAATGGAAAACTTCAAATTGGCCACGGTCGCAAAATTCTTGGGTGTGAATGTGGAAGATGAATTATTGCATGATGCAATGTATGATATTGCTTTGACAAAAGCAATTTATGAAATAGTAAAATGATGGAAACATTCGGAAAAATAACGTTGCACAATGGAGATTGTATGGAAGTATTGAAATCATTACCCGATAATGCGTTTGATTTGGCTATATGCGACCCGCCGTATGGAATTGGGGCAAGTGAAATGACAATGGGTTCAGGCAAAAACAAGCGATTTGAAAAAGGAAAAAAATGGGATAAAACGCCCCCACCACCGGAGTATTTTCAAGAATTGCAACGAGTATCCAATAATCAAATTATTTGGGGCGGAAATTATTTCAATTTACCATTGACAAAAAGTTGGATTGTTTGGGACAAAGGTATTTATTGGGAAACTTCGTTTGCTGACTGTGAAATGGCATGGACTTCGTTTAACCGTGTTGCACGTATTGCACCTATAAGATACAATGGTTTTCTTGGTGAGGATAAAGTACGTATTCACCCGACCCAAAAGCCTGTCAAATTATGCGAGGACAGAGCCATAGCCGAAATGCGAGGCTACCTATCGCGCAGGTATGATTGCAACCGGATATTTTCCGCAACCGGAGCAGACCGCAACCAACTGATACTTATGATGGCTATTGACATAGCAGTCTATCATATATTTTGCATCCACAATCCGCAAAAGATGTCGCAAATACGCAAAGACCGCTACAGTCGGGCAATGGAATGGCTTAAACAGGTAGCGGATGAAGACATCAGCATTGACGGTGCGCCGCTCCTGCCGGAAGAAGAACTGTTGGCAAAGGCGACTTTCCTTATCAGAAGTAATCGTAAACGAGTAAATCACTATTAATATGGAAACAAACAAAATTTATAATTGCGATAATCGGGATTTAATGAAAGAAATTCCGGATGAATCAATAAATGTCATACTTACAGATCCTCCGTATTTGTATCTGAAAAATCAAAAATTAGAACGGAAGTTTGACGAAAATTTATTTTTTTCGGAATGTAAACGGATATTGAAAAAAGATGGATTTATAGTATTGTTCGGGAGAGGAACTTCATTTTATAGATGGAATACGATTCTTGTAGATTTAGGATTTAATTTCAAGGAAGAAATAATTTGGAATAAATCTCGATGTTCAAGTCCGCTCTTAAATATCAGCCGAGTTCACGAAACTATTTCTATTCATACAAAAAATAAAGGGAAAATCAATAAAGTGAAAGTACCTTATTTGGAAATGAAAGGAAACGATATTGATAGTATTTGTATTGATTTAAAACGATTTTTGTCAGGAATTAAAAATGAAAAATCTTTAAATGCCGTCCTTGATTTTTTAAAAAATAATCAAATTATTACTGATGATACAAAACAAACAATAACCAGAACAGACAGATATTTTTGTGATAATTTTACAAAATACAGGGTAACTTCGGACGAAAGAAAATCAGGAGACAGAGCAGTTAATACTATTCAATCAATATTTTATGGAATGAATGAAAAATCAATAATAAGAACTGATTTTTTAGAAAAATGCAAAAATAAACATCATCTACGAGGAGATATGAAAGATGGCGACAGAGCAATTAATACTTTAAATTCAATCTATTCAGGAATGAATGAAAAAGACATAATAAAAATAGCTGGCGAACATTATGCCTCAATTCACCCAACACAAAAACCCGCTCGCCTATTAGAACGACTTTTGGCATTAACAAGTAAAGAGGGTGATATTATTTTAGACCCGTTCGCCGGTTCATGCTCTACTGCAATAGGATGTATTAACAGCAACCGCCAATATATCTGCTGCGAAATTGATGAACAATATTACACAGATGCTTGCAAGCGAGTTTTAGAACATCTATGAATGGCTAATGTTAAAGTTTTGCAATTTAGGCGATAAAATCCTTGATACGCACTTGGGTAGTGGCTCAATCAGTATTGCCGCGCACAACTTGGGATTTGAAATGCTTGGTATTGAACTTGACCCCGTTTATTACAATTCCGCTAAACAAAGGCTTTTGTATCACCAAGCGCAATTAAGTTTATTTTAATTTAACATTTTAAATATTAGAACAATGAAAAGAGAAAGAAAAGCAACCGATTTTGAGAGAGAAAACATGGTTCCGGAGTATTGGAAACCATTTAAAGGAAAAGCAATTTATTCGCCGAAAGGCAAAGCTTCTGAATACGCAAAATATGCGTGTAACTTTTATGTTGGTTGTAGCAATGGCTGTACCTATTGCTATTGCAAAAAAGGAATTTTAGCCGGAACAATGGGTTGCGACACGCCGACACTAAAAAAGTGCTTTAAAGACGAGAATCATGCGCTTGAAATTTTTGAAAAAGAGTTAAAAAAAAATTTGTCAGAATTGCAAAAGCACGGATTATTTTTCAGCTTTACAACCGACCCTATGCTTTCTGAAATGAATATGAAGAATGGAGAGCATATTACAATAAAAGCATTAGCAATTGCGTGTTATTATAAATGTCCTGTTAAAATACTCACTAAAAGAGCAGACATATTACATAAATTTATTAATCCTGAGTTTGAGGAATTGCGTTTTGTTATTGATAAATATCGACCGCTAATCGCAATTGGTTTCACTCTTACCGGACATGATGAACTTGAACCAAATGCAAGCCCCAATGAGCAACGTATCGAAGCAATGAAGAAACTCCACGATGCTGGTTTCAAGACGTTTGCGAGCATTGAGCCGGTGATTAATTTTGAAAGCAGTTATTATATAATTATTCAAACATTATATAAATGCTGTGATTTGTATAAAATTGGGCTTGAAAGCGGTAAAAAATACGACAAAAAACAACTTGTTGAATTTATGAATAAAGTAATAAAGGTTACAAGTCAATATTATGGCGTAAAAATCTATTTCAAAGACAGCCTCCTAAAACAGGCCGGAATCAATCGTGAGGATTTGCCGGATAACTGCGTGGGCAGGGATTATAACATATTCAATTCATAAAAAAATGAAAGCAATTACAGTAAAGCAGCCTTGGGCGCATCTTATTTGCGCAGGGATTAAAGATGTCGAAAACAGGACGTGGAAAACAAACTATCGGGGGAGGGTTTTGATTCATTCAAGTGCCGGAAATAAATTTAGCGTAAATCTTACAGATGAGCAAATGATAGCAGCTTTCGGAACTTGTGCTCAAAGTGCACAAACTGGCAGTTATTATTTTTCTGCCATCATCGGTAGCGTTGAAATTGTCGATTGTGTGCAAAATAATCCATCAGTTTGGGCAGATAAAACTATAAATAAATCTCGCTGCCCAAACTGTGATTCACTTAAAATAGCACATCAACATTGTTATGTATGTGGATTTGATTGGAAAGAAAAACAAGTATATAATTGGGTTCTTGCAAATCCGGTATTATTTGCTAAACCAATTAAAAATGCGAAAGGTAAACTTTCATTTTGGGAAAGTGGACACGATGTTTGCCATATATGCGGGCAACCGGCGGACTTGATATGTGCCGTTTGTGGTGAATACTTTTGCCCTGATTGTTCGGCACATTATAGCCAATTCATGCAAATTGATTACGATTGTTGCAAGCGGTGTCAGGATTCAATGAAAGAAAGGTAAAAAACAAATGCAATGCAATTGCATAACAAAAGTAAAGCAAAATGAAATATTTAATTATCGTAAAAGACCCTGTAACGGGTGAACGGTTGGCATTTTACACAAATTGGTTTAGTGCCGAATACCACTACAAGGCCGATTACAATATGATTGCAGTTGACCTGTTTGAACAACTTATAACATTTGATGGTGAAACGTGGAAAAATATTTTATAAACAATTAAAGATTAATATATGAAAACAAAAAAATTTGCATTTAGAATTAATAAACTTTAAAATAAGAGTAGACCATAAATTATAAATTGAAAAAAATGAGACATATTGAAGATAATTTACAAATATCTTGTATTCGATGGTTTGATTATCAATACCCGAAAATAAAGATGCTTTTACATCACTCTCCAAACGGAGGGAAAAGACAGATAAGAGAAGCTGCACGATTTAAACAAATGGGTGTCCGAGCTGGATTTCCGGATGTAATACTGCTTATCGGAAATGGTCAGTTTAACGCCCTATGTATTGAGTTTAAGACAGAGAAAGGCAGACAAACAGAGTTACAAAAAGAATGGCAGAAAGAGGCTGAAAAGAACGGAAACAAGTATGTCATTTGTAGGTCAATAGATAACTTTATACACGAAATTAAAAATTATTTAAAATGAGAAATATTAAAGCAATATGAAAGGAATATTATTTAAAGAGCCGTTATTTCACAAGGTGATTGACGGAAAAAAAACGCAAACAAGGCAGATTATGAAACCTCAGCCGAGTTTTAAATATAACGGAAAATCGGAAATTGTTGTTTGTGAATTATCAGAAAATTGCTGTTATAATTCAGATTTAGACAAGATAATATCCCCCCGTTTCAAAGTAGGCGAAAAGGTTTTTTTAAAAGAGCCGTATTCTTTTGGCTTTGAGGACGAATGTGTTTATAAATTTTCATCTGAAAAAATAGCGAATTTTGAATGGGAAAACAAGCTTTTTATGCCCGAAAAGTATGCGCGCTACTTCATTGAAATCACCGGCGTTCGATGCGAGCGGTTGCAGGATATTTCATACGAACATTGTCTTAAAGAGGGTATTGTTAGGAGTTGGAATAATGATGAATGGTATAATCTAATTAACAGACCGTATGAGTATTTTAACGGATATGTAACATGTGAACATGCAGAGGATGCATACGCCGACCTAATAGACAGAATCAACGGCAAAGGCACGTGGAAACGCAATCCATTTGTATGGGTTTATGATTTTAAACTTTTAAAATAAAAAATATGAGAACAATTAAATTTAGGGGAAAAACAGAAAATGGAGAGTGGTTTTATGGTAATTTTCTATTTTTAAATTGTAATCCGCAAATTGTTTCATTTGCCGGATTATTTCGCTGGAATGTCAATAAAGAAACTATCGGGCAATTCACCGGATTAAATGACAAAAATGGGATTGAAATTTATGAGGGGGATATATTTCGCTACAATCAACACAAAGGTTATTTGTTGAATGATTTTACAGCCATCGTTCAGTATGACGAAAGCAGAGCCTGCCTTGGATACGTAGAAATTGAATCAACAACGAAATTCATCACCCCATTTTGCCGGCACGATGAGTTGGAGAAAGACATTTTTTTGCACATAGATGTAATTGGAAACATTCACGACAACCCTGAATTATTGAATATAAAAAAATAAAAGAAAAATGGATAATATAGTTAATCTGGTACTTTTTGATTCGGATGCAATAATTCTGAATCAAGTAATTAAAGAATGGATAGAAATAACAGACACCATCATGGCTACAGAAAAAGACAAAAAGGATATTGCTTCAGCCAAGCAAATCAAAGAGGAGATTGTAAAGCAGTTAAAGATAAATTTATTCAAGTATAACAATACAAGTCGAAATTCAAAAATCACATACAAAGGAGAAATAAAAACTATTGGTGAGTGGGCAACCGAAAAAGGAATTGATTATGATGTATTGTATCATAGAATAAAACGGTATGGTTGGAGTATTGAAAAGTCGCTTGAAACCTAATGTGTATAACTTTTTTTTATCTTTTTTTGTACAAGGATGTATTATTACGATACACTTTTTACTTTTGCAATGAAATTTCAATTCAAAAATTTATGATACTTTTAGTATGACATTTGACGAAATAAAACAAGAATGTTACAACATGCAAGCGGAATTGGAATGCCTGATTCCCGATGATGTAAATGCTACAATCGAACGTGGAAAAGAAATAGCCGTATATCACGCCCGAACCGGTTATTTGCTTGCCCTTGCCAAACATCTTGTCCGGGCGAAGAAGTCAAGCGAGATTGGAGAAACCATTATGAAAATCGCCAAAGAAAACTTTTTGGCAGCCAAGGCGCAAAATGCGCTTTGTGATGCCATTGCGAACGATGAAATGTTTTTGGTTGATTGGTTGGATAGGCTCAATTCAATGTGTGTACATCAAATAGACCTTATCCGTTCCATTATCAGCAAGGAAAAAACGGAAATGCAAATATCACAAGGATTTAATCATGGCAATTATCAAGGATGAAAATACCGATGAAGTAAAATTGACAGCGCGCGAAGAAAAGTTCTGTCAAGAATATGTAATGTGGTTGAATGCAACTAAATCAGCAATTAATGCAGGATATAAGGAAAAGAACGCCCGTCAAATTGGTTTTCAAAACTTAACAAAACTTCACATTCAAAACAGAATCAAATACTTAAAGGAAAACCTTGCAGAAACCGCCGGAATTTCTGCGCTGCGTGTTATCAAGGAACACGAAAAGATTGCCTTTGCCGATGCGGGGCAATTGCGTGATGGTTGGATGTCGCTGAAAGACTTTGAAAGTTTGACAGACGAACAAAAGGCAATTATTCAAGAAGTTACGGCAAAAGACACAAAGTATGGTACGGAAGTAAAAATTAAACTGTTTGACAAGCAACGAAGCCTTGACAGTATCAACGCCATGCTTGGCTTTGATGCACCGGTTAAAACGGAATTGACCGGCAAAGATGGTAAGGACTTATTTGGTAATATGTCCGATGATGAATTAAATACACGTATTGCAGAACTTGAAAGGAAATTGGAAAAATGAAACTCGAAATTTCACATAGGGATTTATGTTTGCTTGGTTCAAGTTATATGAAAAAACACGGTATTGCCAAGTGGCAAAAACCGACATACGTTGTTTGTGAACTTGAACGTTCAAATGCAGAATGTCCTGATATATTTGGATTTGGAAGTGCATATACGCAACTTATTGAAGTAAAAATATCACGGTCGGATTTCCTTTCGGACAAAAAAAAGTATTGGCGCAAAAATTCCGATAAAGGATTAGGCCAATTAAGAAGTTATCTATGTCCTTATGGTATGATTAACGTTGATGAATTGCCCGAAAAATGGGGGTTATTATATTTTCAAGATGATGTGATAGTGTGCGTAAAAGAACCTGAAATTCAAATAGCAAATTCAATGCAAGAAATGAATCTTGCCGCATCTATTTTGCGGCGTGAAAATATTAAATCACAAATATTTAGTTATAAAAGATATGAAAGTGATTGAAAACAAATTGAAACAATGAAAAGAATTGAGGAAATTGCAAATGACTATGTAGTAGATAACTTTCCAAATGAGAGTGAACACGACTACCATCAAGAATTGTGTGTTAAGTCTTATATTCAAGGCTATAAAGATGCGAATAAATGGATAAGTGTTGATGATGAATTACCGAAAAATTATATTACGGTTATAGCACGAAAAAAAATGAATTTGCCTTTAGTTAGTGATATTATTTGCCTTTGTTATATTTATAACTCAGATTGGTTTTTTCTGAATAATAATGCTTGTGCAAATGAAATAAAATTTACCGATTGGCGACCAGTTGAACTAAAATAGGAATAATGATACGGCGGGAAATGGTAACATATATGGAAGCACTGCAAGAACGGTTGGTTCGAGAGAGCCGAACGGACTTGTTACGTTTCACCCTTTCCACAATGCCGACATTCATACCCGCCGACTTTCACAAGCGTTATTATTCAAAGCTGACAGACTTTGCACATGGCAAAATAAAGAAGCTAATGGTATTCATGCCGCCCCAACACGGAAAAAGTGAGGGTTCAACAAGACGTTTGCCCGCATTCATTGTAGGAAAAAAACCCGACACAAAGGTTGCTATTATATCGTATAGTGCTTCAAAATCACGTAAATTTAACCGTGAAATACAGCGTGTTATTGACACTCCTGAATACAATGCCATATTCCCCAATACAGTATTGGGAGCGAGCAAATTTTCAGACAATACAGACACATGGATTCGTACCGCCGATGAATTTGAAATTGTCGGTCGGCGCGGGTCGGTAAAAACCGTTGGTGTGGGCGGTGCATTGACGGGCGAACCGGTGGACGTGCTGATTATGGATGATATTTACAAAGATGCAAAAACGGCATGGTCGCCCGTTGTGCGTGAATCGGTATCCGATTGGTACGATACGGTTGCGGAAACACGTTTGCACAATGGCAGCCAACAATTGATTGTGTTTACCCGTTGGCATGAAGATGATTTGGCGGGTACACTATTGCGACAACAAGGAATTTACGACCCAACCGAAAATCCGAACGGATGGGTGGTTGTCATTTATCAGGCAATCAAACAGGGTTCGCCAACCGAATACGACCCAAGGGGAGAGGGTGAAGCACTTTGGGATGAAAGACATTCACTTGAAAAGCTGCAATCTATCCGGTTGCGCAATCCGCATGTCTTTGATTCATTATACCAACAAGACCCGAAACCCGCCGAGGGGCTTATGTACGAAAATGGTTTTGTCGAATATGGTATCAAGCCCGCAAGTCAATATTGTATCCGCAAGGCTTATGTAGATACCGCCGATACTGGGGCGGATTACCTATGTGCCATTATTTATGATGAAACGGAAATCGGAAATTACCTTGTCGATGTGATGTACACGCAAAAGCCGATGGAATATACAGAACCGGCGCTTGCGCAACTATTGACAAGGCACACCGTGGCCGAATGTATTGTTGAATCCAATAATGGCGGGCGCGGCTTCCAACGTGCCGTTGAAAAGCAATGCCGGTTGTTAGGCAATACCAAAACAAAATTCAAATGGTTTCACCAATCAGAAAACAAGGATATTCGTATTTATTCCAATTCGGCAGCCGTGCAAAATCTTATATTCATGCCGCAAGGTTGGACAAAGTTATTCCCTGACTTTGCCACCGCAATCAATGGTTACTTGAAGATTGGCAAGAACCCCCACGATGATGCGCCGGATGCTTTGACGGGAACGGTCGAAAAACGAAAGAAACGTGGCAAACAAGATGTTGCGGGTCTTTTCGGTTACTAATATGTATCATTATAATACAATAATTATGACAATAGAAGAAATTTTTCAAAAAGCAACGTCCAATGAAGTCATTGCAGAATTAAAGACAAGGCGATATATTCCGCAACCGAATGTTGAAAGCGCGCAAAAGGCACTTGACCCCAAGTTGCACAATATTAACGACCGGATATTAAGACCTGATAAAAGAATCCGTGTAGATACCGACAATGATGCCGATTCAGCGCAAAAGGTTATTGATACGGGTGGCGAATCAACTAACTTCAAGACCGAAAAAGTTGCCCGTATTGCATTGGCAATTCAAAAGTTGATAATTAAGCGTGCCGTATCTTTTTGCTTTGGAAATCCTATTGCTTACAATTCAAGCCCTGAAAATGACAATCAACAATTAATTGTCAAGGCATTGAATCGTATCTTGTACGATGTGAAAAGCAATTCATTGAACCGTAAAGTAGGACGTTCGGTGTTCGGATTCAAGGAATGTGCCGAATTGTGGTATCCCGTTCCGGTCGATAAAACAAAAACAGGTAACAAAATAACTGATTTTGCAAATAATTTGTTTGGAAATAAATATCATATAAAATATGGTTTCAAATCAAAATTCAAATTACGTTGTACCGTTTTTTCTCCAAAATTTGGCGATACGCTTTACCCATACTTTGACGAAACGGGCGACATGGTTGCCTTTTCCCGTTCGTTCAGCCGAACGGACGAAAAGCAAAATTCCATTGATTATTTTGAAACGTACACCGATACTGAACATTGGTTGTGGGTGAACGGTACAAACGGTTATGAAGTTGTAGATGGCTATCCGAAAATTGTATCAATCGGCAAAATACCCGTTGTGTATGGACACCAAGAACAATTTGAAACGGAAGATGTCGATGCGTTGATTGACCGCTTGGAAGTGTTGTTGTCCAATTTTGCCGACACCAACGATTACCACGCAAGCCCGAAACTATTTGTTACGGGACAAATCAACGGTTGGTCAAAGAAAGGTGAAGCCGGGGCGGTAATCGAGGGTGAAGATGGAGCGGATATGAAATATGTTTCGTGGGCAAACGCGCCGGAAGCCGTCAAATTGGAAATTGAAACGCTTTTGCGGATGATTTATACCATTACCCAAACGCCTGATATTTCCTTTGATTCGGTCAAGGGTTTGGGCGCAATATCCGGCATTGCGTTGAAGTTGCTTTTCATGGATGCGCATTTGAAAGTGCAAGACAAAAGGGAAATCTTTGATGAATACTTGCAACGCCGTGTGAATGTGATTAAAGCCTATATTGGGAAGTTCAACACCGCTTTGGAAAAGGATTGTGATACCTTGGAAGTTGAACCCGAAATCACTCCTTACATGCTGAATGATGAATTGGCAGAAATCAACATGTGGTTGGCGGCGAACGGAAACAAGCCGTTGGTTTCTCAAAAGCAATCGGTGAAGTCGGCAAACTTATCGCAAGACCCGGAAGCCGACTTTGAACAAATACAAGAAGAAGCGAGCCGGGAAAATACATTTATGATTGGCGAACCAACGGAAGCATGATGTTATGATTAATTACTCAAAATATCCTGATTGTTGCTATTCCTGTCAATTTAGGCGAAGCATCAAAACGTATTTTGGTACTCGCCACTATTGCCGTAAACAACGTGGAAAAACGAAGTATGGGATTAGGTGTATAAAAAATATTATGATTCTGAAATGTGGTTTTTATAAAATGGTATCCTATGAAACACAAGAATAAAATACAAACTTGTTTGAATTGTTCACTACTGCATAAGGCTAAGCCAAATATATTTGAGAATGGCAAAAGAATAAAGGGTTATTTTTGGGTTTGTACTTGTCGTTGGTGGTCTAACAGAAAGAAGCCAAATATCGGTATTGATGCTTGTGAAATTCACGAATTTAGATGTAAAGAAAGAAGATAATGGCAAAGCGGCAAAAGACAAAGGCATTTTCATTTCAAGGATTCGACAATAAGCATTATCGTACCACCGAGCAATACGCCGGTGCGGTCAATGCCTTGTTCAATCGTGCGACCACGGAAATAGCCAATGCCGCCGCAAAGGGCAATTACGACCCTGACAAGCCATTCAAATTTGATGATTACCCAAAGACCAAGGAAAAGGTACAAAGCATTATCAACGGACTTGCAAGTAACATGACAAGCGTAATAAGCAACGGTTCACGTAAACAATGGCTTTTCGCTTGCCAAAAGAATGATGAATTTATTGAATCAATCATTGACACGTCCAAGGTTAAAAAGAAAACTTTGGAAAAGATGCAAGACCGAAATTTGGATGCGTTCAAATCGTTTCAGGAACGCAAGGTCAATGGTATGGACTTATCGCAACGGGTGTGGAAGTATGTGGGTCAATACAAAGACCAAATGGAATTGGGGCTTGATGTAGGGCTTGGCGATGGCAGGAGTGCGCAACAACTGTCAAAGGATTTGCGCCAAAATTTGCAAGACCCCGACCGATTGTTTCGCCGTGTTCGTGATAAGCGTGGCAATTTACAGTTATCTAAGAGCGCCAAAGCCTTTCATCCCGGACAAGGGGTGTATCGGTCGAGTTATAAGAATGCCATGCGTTTGACCCGTTCGGAAATCAATATGGCTTATCGTGAAGCCGATTGGGAACGGTGGCAACAACTTGACTTTGTTGTTGGCTTTGAAATTCACGTGTCGGAAAGGCACGCCGAATGGTTGGAAAAGGTTTGGAACAAGGCACACCCCGGCAAGTTGGAAATATGCGACAAGATGGCTGGTAAATACCCCAAATGGTTTAAGTTCAAAGGGTGGCATCCACAATGTATGTGTTATGTAACACCAATACTGAATGATTATGACGAATTTCGGGAAAACAGAGTGTCAAGATTCAAGGCGGCATTAAATGGCGATGAATACAAAAAATATGCTTCAAAAAATGCCATTACCGATGTTCCGCAAGGCTTCAAAGATTGGGTTGCCGAAAACGAAGCTAATCAAAACGGTTGGAGTTCGACACCGTATTTTATCAAGGACAATTTCACAAATGGTCTTTTGGCTGATGGTCTGAAAACCGTTGCCCCACTGCAACCAATCAAACCAATCAAGACCGAAAAACAAAAAGCGGATATACAAGCCCGTTGGAATGCACGTGTGGCAGGCAATAAGTACAATGACATACTTGTTGAAGCCGAAAGCAAATACAGTAATGAAAGCCCCGCAATTAGCAATTTCGCCAACCATATAAAAGATATGATAAAAGCGGGTAAACCCATTGAAGTAATCGAAGCGCAAATTGCCAAATTGAACCAAAAAATTGAGGTGAAAGCATTGTGGAACGAACGTGTCGAAAACAATGCCTTATCGACATTGCTTGTTGATGTTGTCTCCGCCAAAGCACAATTCGGATTACCTGCAATACAATCGGTATTCAATGCCGTTGAAACCAAAATTGCGGATTGGTCAAGTCTTACCTTAGAACAACAAGTTAAGAAGTTGAACTTTGAAATTGATTGGGTCGAAAAGAATAAAAAGTATGATACATGGCAAGTCGCCCAATCAGCTTACAAGAAACGTCTTGGAACGGTTCAATACCTGATTGAAAAAGAAAGTATAAAAGCAAATACAAAATATGCGTTTGACTTTGTTTCAACCACAAAGAGTGCCAAAGTTAAGCAATTAGCGGTTGAATTGAATGCGCTATTAGATAAGGATGCACCAATTGCCATATTACAATCCAAAGCACAAATCTTGAATGCGGAAGTTGCCAAGTTGGAAGCTGCAAAGGCGGCAAGGGATGCAAAGAAGATAGGAATAAATTCAGCGGATTGGAATAATCCCGACAACTATACACAAGCAAGAAAGGATGCCGCTTTGTGGTCGAAAGATCCGGAAGATGCCGATAAAAAAGTTCGTGGTGTTGTTGAAATAGTATGGAGAAATGCCCCCGATGATGAAAGGACAAGCGCATACCGATATACTGCAGGTAGTTCATACATTAACGAACCATTGCGTAATCAACACTATTCAGGACAATACTTGGGAAAATACGATTCCAAGAAAGATGCGGATTCTCTAACTAACATAATTGAAAAATCATCTTACGACTTTGATATGTGGGTTCAACGAGGTGTATCCATACAAGGTTTTGATGGGGTATTTAATTATTGGTTAGCTGATAAAAGCCTAAGTGAAGCAAAAAAAGCATTGATTGGTAGAGTTGGAAAAGAACCCGCATTTTCGTCATGCGGAAATAGCAAAGGACATGGATTTACAGGTAAAGATGTAACTTATAATATCTATTGCCCAAAGGGAACAAAAATGCTTTATGCCGAACCATTTTCGGCTTTTGGACTTGGCAAAGGTCAAAGTTGGGATGGTAAGGAAAAGCAAAAGAAATTCGGTAGTGAATCCGAAATGATATTGCAACGTGGTACTACTTTCAGAATAACGAAAGTAGAACAAAGCAATGGAAGATGGTATATTGATGTTGAAGTTATTGGGCAATTGTAGTGTTATATTCACTTTCCATACCCTCTAACTTATTGCGAAACAAGTAATCTTTCCATAGCTCAAAAACGCCTTTCTTATCGGTTGGCTTGTAATAATCGTTATCTTTTAGAAGTTGCATAAACTTATCATTAAGACCATAATCGGAAAAGAATGAAGTCCAATCCGAACTATATCTTTCGGAAAATTCGGAATCAAATACAGATTCATAAAACCAAAAGAAATGCGCCTTGTCTTGTTTTGTAGTATCAAATGGGTTTTCCTTTTCGCCTTTGAAAAACCGATACATGCTAAAATCATTCATTGTTCAATATGTTTGTAAAAAGTGTTGATAATGTTGATAAACTCTTGTGGCAAGTATTCCAATGCCGTTGTTTTTATATGTTCGGGAATGCCATAATACGCTTCTGCAATGCTTCCGGTAATGGCGGCAATGGTATCGCTATCACCCCCGATTGACACCGCCAAGCGAATAGCACTTTCAAAGTCCGTGCTTTCGAGAAAGCAAACAATGGCTTGCGGAACGGTAACTTGGCACGTTTCGTTGAATGTATTGGTCTTGCGAATTTCATCGCATGTTGTATCAATTCTATAATAATATGAACAACCTAATTCTATTTGTTTTTTAGAATAACCAATTAGACAATGATAAATACAGTCAGCAATAGCCATTGCCCCCTTGATACCTTCCGGGTGGTCATGTGTACATTCAGCCGACAAGCGTGCATTTTCAAGAACATTTTCCCGATAATCAAAGTAGTGTGCTACCGGCGACACGCGCATTGCTGACCCATTGCCAAAACTATTGTAAGGCATAGGATTGGGCGAATGTACCCATTGGGCAAATGAACCGCCATACCCGCCTTTGGGGTTCGGATATTTCCGACACCAAGATTGCAAAGAATTGGAAAACGGTATATTTCGTAACAGTGCATCCGCCACCGCCACGGTGCAAATGGTGTCATCCGTAAATGAACAATCATCTGTGAATAAATCAAAGTCAGTACTTCGATGGTTCTTAAATTCAAAGCGTGAACCAACAATGTCGCCTATAATTGCGCCTAACATATTAATCTGAATTTGGTAATTTGCGATTTCCTTTTTTTCTTATGATTACACCCTTTCGGATGATAATACGGTTATTCCGGTATGGTCGTTCGGATGTGATTCCGAACGACCATAAGCGGGATTTAGATACGTCCAACTTTTCAGGTGTAAATGTGTCGAATATGGCAGCGATTGACCCGAAATAATGGTTATCATCATCGCCAAAACTAACATGAAATATTGTGTTTCCGTTCATATCATAAATTATTAGCCATACACCGACAATTGAAATGCTCCGGTGGTGGGCATTGTTTAAGTAATAATTCTAAATTATTGATTGATTTTTTAAACTTTCGATTCCAATACCAACGTGTTATCCATGTTGATTTTTCCACTTTGTACGCATACATGGAAGCATTGTTAATTTGGGTTTTCAATGCAAGTTCGTAAAACCTATTTGTAAGCACTTTATATTGTACATAGAAATCCTTACAGGATTCCGTTGTTTTTTGAAAGGCTTGTATTAGTTGTTCCACAATTGATTCATTCATTGTCCTTAATATTAAAATCAAACCATTCCTTTGGGCTTGCAAAAGCCGCTTTCTTCACATCCCGATAAAACGCCTTATTCAACTTGCGCAACCGTCCCAACCACTTGTGGGGTGTCCACTTGAAGTTTGGCATTACTTCATTGTCGGAAGCGTAAATTCCGCCTTGTTTCGGCTCAAATCGGGAAAAGGCAACCAAGTGTCCATCTTTGACAAAAACAACGTCTTGTTTGCCGTCCTTTGGTTTACAAGGGTACTTCAATGCCTTGCATCCATTGTAATAATCAACAATCTTTCGTTGTTCTTCCATTGCCACCTTGACCCTTTCCAAGTTGTCAATCCGTGCCGCCCACATTTTGGTGGCTATTTTGTGGCGAAGTTCGGCAACGTTGATTGGGTCTTTGCCCGTTGCAATGTTATATGGCATTGTGCCATTGTTAAACATTCGGACGGCACGCTCGAAATTGTCTTTGTCCACGACTTTTTCATTCAGTTCATTTAAGAACTCTATTGACAAGCTGTATTTACTTGCCAATGCTTCAAAACCAAATTCTTTTTTCATGCAAAATTAGTAATTATATTTAATAAAACAATCATATAACGCAAATTTTTGAATTATTTTTTACATTGTATTACTCACTTAATTTTTTTATCATTTTAGGAATTTCATTTGCTTCAACTTCATACAATCCCAATTCAAGCATTAGTATATGTAATTCTTTGTCGTTAAGTTCAATTGCACGTTTAGCAACTTGCCCTAACAATATCCTGAAAACGTTCAAAGGGACTTTAAGAACCCCATAATTTTGACTTATTGCACAATCTGCTATTTCATGCAATAAAGCCATTGTATCAACTCTAAATTCAAGTGTTTCCATTTCAATTTAAATTTTTATGTCCATACCATTACATTCTTGATAACCACTAAATTGATACCCTTTTGTTTCGGGTTCAATAATATGCGCGTTATAATCCGTATCAAAAGACAATTGAAATTTGACCTTTTCAGACATCGCCGGTTCTCGGCGTATGTTTTCATTCATCCGGGCGATGATTGTTTCCATTTGTTTCATGGAAAGCACGATTGTTTGATTCGTTGTCGTTTTCATTGTTGCGATATTTAATGTTGTTTGAATTATGTATTATAGTAATAAATTGCAAAGATAATTGTTTTATTTAATATAACAACTATTTTTTCAATAATAAATTCATTTTTAACATATATTTAACATTTGAAATGTCAAAATGTGAATAAGTAAAGCATAAGTATATCCAAAAATTTGTTGTATTATTATAATACACGGTATTTTTGTGCTTTGATTTGTCAAACAAAAAAAACTTACAAAAATGACATTAGAACAAATTATCGCATTACTGACAGCTTCATTTGCAGGCGTGCGCAAGGACGGGTTGAAGCAATTGGCACGCACTATTGCGTTACAAGCAAAAACCGAACAAGAAGCGAAAAGCCTTATTGAAAAATTGACCAAAGAAACGGTTGATGAATTTGTAAAGGATTATCGCGCTGATGTGGACAAAGAAGTGTCCGATGGTAACAAGACGTTTGAAACAAACTTGAAAAAGAAGTTTGATTTGGTGGAAAAGAAAGACCCCGTACCCGGCGGCGGTGGCTCTGACCCCAAAGGTAGCGACCCCAACGACATTGCGGCGATTGTAAAAGCGGCATTGGCGGCGGAATTAACCCCACTCAAACAAGAATTGGCTGAATACAAAGCTGGTGATGTTGCCAAAGCAAGGCTTCAATCATTGACCGACAAATTGAACGGATGCAAAGATGAAACTTTCAAGACAAAAGCCCTTAAAGACTTTGCCCGGATGAAATTTGAAACGGATGATGAATATAACGAATACTTGTCGGATACGGAAAAAGACATTGCAACGGCAAATCAAACCGTGGCTGATGCGGCATTGGGCGGTCAAGCAAAGCCCCTTTTCACTCAAAAGAGTGATACGGGTATTTCGCAAGGTGTATCCGATTATGTAGCAAGCCAAAAACCCGATGCAAAAGAGTTTTCGGGGAAAGAAGTTTAACAATTAAATCCATTAAACAATGGCACTATCAATTAAAAGACAAAAAGACAACCGCGTTGTGAAGTGTGTACTTCACCGCGTTGCCGACATTCCCGGTGGTGTAACCGTTTCGGTTGCCAACTTGGGTGGTTCTGCTTTGTTCGAGGGTACGCCAATAGGTAAAGGGTCGAATGGGTTGTATGCAGTAACGAAAACGGCGCAAATCATTACTGCCGCCGACAATGCTGCAACAACCTACGAAGTTGCTAAGGGACACCACTTCAAAGTGGGCGACCGTTTCGCAACCGATGGGGCAAATGGTCAGTTGATTACTGCAATCGACAAGACCGACCCCGTAAAAGACGTGATTACCGTTGGTACAACGCTTGGTGCGGCTATTACAGCCGGAACGGCTGCGTTCCAATCAAGCGGAGCGAACAAAACTTTATCTATTGTTCCGGTAGCCTTTGCCGGCTCGAACGAAGATGTGAAAGATGGCGAAAACTTATTTGTTTCCGCTTGGGTAATTGGCGTTTTGAGAGAATCAAACGCACCTGTTGTGAACGACGCGGTAAAAACCGCGTTGAAAAATGTAGTTTATGTTTAACCCCTAAAAATAAACGGATATGCAAAAATCATTGATGGTTGGGTTGAATGAAAAAGATATGGAAGCCGTAATTCGTACTTACGACTTGAAACCGTATTATTATCCAACCCTTTTCCCACTCAAAGAAACAAATTTTTTGACGTGGAAGATGCTTGAAGCGCAATCAGGTTTGAAGATTGCCGCCGACCTTGTTTCAAGGGGTGCAACCATTCCGAGAAAAACCCGCGAGGCTATCAGCCGTATTCAGGGAGATATACCTAAAATCACCATTTCGCGTGAAAAGAACGAAGATGAATTGACTGAATATGACATTCTTGTTGCCATGTCGTCAAACAACCCGGACTTGAAAGCGTTGGTCGAATTTTGGGCGGAAGATACCAAATTTTGTTGGGACGGCGTTGCCGCCCGTGCTGAATGGATTGCGTTGCAGCAAATTTCTTTGGGTAAAGTGAAATTCACTAACTCAAACAATGCTGCAATCGTAACCGAATATGATGTTGATTATTTGATTCCGGCGGAACAAAAAATCGGTGTCAATACTTCGTACACGACCGGAACGGCGGGCAAACCTTTCACAAAGGATTTCCCGACAGCAATAAAACTTGGCAAATCCTTATATGGTGCAAGTTATAAGTTCGCTTTTATGAACGTGGATACGTTTGAAAAATTGGCTTCGCAAGAAGAAGTTTACAAACGTTGTGCAACATTTATTCAGAATGTAACGAATACCAACGATGCGGTTAATTTAGCCGCCGTCAATGCGTATTTGTCCAACAAGACAGAAACTTACCGTGGCTTGCAAATCGTGATTATCGACCAGGATATTACGATTGAACTTGCCGATGGTTCACGCACCACTTCAAACCCGTTTGAAGATGATGTTATTCTGTTTTCCGAAAGCAAAGTTCTTGGAAACACGTATTGGAAACGTCCGATTGATGCAAAGAAATTGCCCGGAAGCGTTGCAGAAAAGGTAATGCACGGACATACTTTGTTGAAAAAGTATTCGGATGAATCGCCTGTGAAAGAAGTTACCGAGGGTATTGCTAACCTGTTCCCTGCGTGGAATTTGGCGGGTCGTTCGGTTCTTATGCAAGTGAATGCGACTTCTTGGAATAAAAACTAATTGTAAGGCGGGGTAAAATCCGCCTTGCCAAGCATTAAGGCAATGACAAACAAGGAGTACATTACCAAATCGTTGAATGGGTTAAACGTTACGGAAGATGACATTGATATTATCCTGTTGAAAGCCGGAATCAATGCCGGCGACCCCGTGAACTTTTCCGCTTGCGACAATGCGGTGTACAACCGTATTTCAATAGTTTTGAAAGGTGCGTTGCAAAATGTGTCCGAGGGTGGTTATTCCATTTCTTGGAACATGGAATCCGTAAAACTCTATTACAATTCACTTTGTAACGAATTGGGTCTTGAAAATGTATTGCTTGGTCGCCCGAAAGTTCGTAACCGTTCAAATATTTGGTAATGGCAACGATTATTCAATATCCGCATTACTTGTTTTCCGTAACTGCCGCCGGTGAATCCGTACAGGATGAAAACGGCAATTGGACGGAAGCGCAGGAAAGCGTTGAATTTGTATCAATATGCCGTGAAGAAACGAATGGTAAAGGCGCACAAATCCAAATTGCCGGTGGCACGTTCTACGTGTTTGCTTCGCTGATTCAATTGCCCAAGAACTCGCCCCGTGTTGAAGTCGGGACAACGGTTTTTGTGTCGAATGATGAAGCGGGGTCGGACATTCGGATAAAGGGACAATCGTTGAAATTTGATAATGGACAATTGCACAATAGATTATGGGTATAACGCCGAATTTCAAAATGTCAGACGTAAAAGGTCGATTTGATGCTTTTCTTGCAGAAATAGAAAGGCAACAAATAGAAGCATTGCAAAGACTTGGAGAACAATGTGTTTTACACGCCCGTACTGTGCCGTCCGATGTTGGATTTCACGATATAACCGGAAATCTGCGTTCGTCAATCGGATATATGGTGTTTGTTGATGGTGTTGCCGTTCACGGTTCATACGTTCAAGTAAAAGAGGGTTCAGAGGGTATAAAAGCCGGTGAATCCTTGGCTAAAAAGGTCGGTCAAGAAACTAAGGGCGTTTGCCTTATTGTAACCGCCGGAATGAATTACGCCTTGTATGTGGAATCCAAAGGGAAAGATGTAATCACAAGTGCCGAACATCTTGCCGAACGGGAATTGCCCCGAATGCTTGAAGATTTAGTTACTGACATTAAACGTGCTGCGGAATGAAAACAACATTTGATACTGATGCCATTCTTTTTTCCTTGTTGCAAGATTCGCCCGTAAAGAATGCCATAAATGGCGGCATATACGTTGGCGATGACCGACCTGATGATTCAATGGATGAAGATATTGTTGTGAATAGTATTGACCTGACACAAGACTATTTGCCGCAAATAGGGACGTCCAACGTAAACATTTATGTGGCGGATGTCAATGTGAAAATAAAGGGCAAGAATCAGTTGCAGGCAAACCGCATACGCTTGAAAGCATTGTCCGAAATGACAATGTGTGTGTTAAGAGGTGCGAACATTACGGGATTGAAGTTGATACCCATGAGCCAACACACGTTGGAAGAACCGAGTATCAAACAGCATTACGTCAATATTCGCATTGATTGGAATATTCAAATTGATTAAAATATTAATATTATGGGACTTATAACAATTGGACTTAAACAAGTCAAGGTAGGGGAAGCCGCCCCGACAGGAACGATGCCACAAACACTTGCAAAAATAGGCAAGGTGTACAAAGACACGTGTAAAATCAATCAGGATGCCGCCGATGTTACGGAACATTTTGAAGAGGGACACGCATCGCCGGAAGTTCGCACCAAAGCAAAGAAAATACCGAAAGTAACCTTTTCTTTGATGGATTGCGATGTGCAAATGTTGATTGACTACATTGGCGGCGAAAATGTAGGAACGGAACAAGCCCCCAAATGGGGATTTGACGGCGATGAACTCAACGCAAACAAAGCCATTTATTTGGAAACCGAACAAGGTTTGGACTTTGAAATTCCGAATGCCGACATTGAAGCGGTTATTAACGACGATGCTTCCGCCAAAGGTATTTTCCTTGTTGATTTTACCATTACGCCGTTGGCTGTGGATGCCGGAAAAGCAATCCGGGCAACGCCAAAAACAACTTAATTCTGTTTTTCTTTTCATTGTTGCGACCGAAAGCCCCGAAACCTTGTTGGTTGGTCGGGGCTTTCTTTTAGAATAACAGATAAATAACAATAGATATGGATACAAAAGCACTTGAACAAGAAAGAGCCGAATTGAATGCCTTGATAAACAAGGGTATTCCATTTGAGGTAACAGATACGGAATTTGAGGTCAAAACAAAATTGTTTGGGCTGATTAAAAAACGCATTCCAAAGCGTGTAAAAAAGCGATTCAAAATTAACGAATTGACACTTGGGACACTTGACCGTCTTTCCGCTGAATGGATTGAATTTGCTATTGATGAAGAACGTATTCAATCCGATGACGGGATGAAACGGGCAAGGATATTGACAAAGGAACATTCTTTGCGATGTGCCAAAATTGTCGCGCTTGCCGTATTGGATGCCGATTATTTGATTCCAACGTATGGTAAAAACGGTGTTGTTCGCTACGTGGAAGATACGGAGAAATTAGCCGATTTGACGGCTTTATTTTCACGGACAATCAAACCGTCAAAACTGTATCAATTGAACATGCTGATAAACACTATGTGCAATTTGGGGGATTTTGTGAACTCTATTCGATTAATGTGCGCCGACCGCACAACAATGCCGATTCGGATAGAGCAAAACAACGTGGGTTAAACAGTCCGCACGGTCGGCGGGGTGCAATATTGGAACACTTCGGGTGGACGTATGATTACCTTGTAAATGGCATTTCGTGGGCGTTGGTAAAACGAATGATGCTTGACGCACCAAGTTATGACTTGGACGGCAAAGATGATGAAAAAGAAATTGTATTGACGGAAGAAAAGGAAATTATGAACTATATTAATAACTTGATGTAATATGGCAGAAATTGACGGTGGTGGATTGCATTTCACTTCAACACTTGACAATGATAAATTGAATAAAGCTATTGATGAAACTTTGCGGCGCGTGCAAGGTCTTTCCGATGGCACGGTTGCCGGTGGTAAGGCAATGGATTCGGCATTTAATAAAACAGCCGATGACATAAATGCGGCTTTTGCAAAGATAGATGCCATGACAAGTGAGCATTTAAGCGAAATAAAGAAACTTGAAGCGGAATATAATGCTTTGGGTGTTGCCGCCGGTGGTGCATACTCAAAAGAAATTGGTAGTGGTGGATATAGAACCGAACGACAACAAGCGATTGTGGCGGAAGTTTCCGTTCGTAAACAACTTCTTAAAGAAATTGAATCAGCCTCCGATGCTTTGCAAAAAGAAGAACAAGCATTGATTGCTAACCAAAACAAAGCTGAACAAAATGCCAACGCACAAACTTCCATGCGTGGGCGTATCCGCGAACTGAAAGAGGAAATGATGCTTTTAATTGACCAAGGAATTAACGAACAATCGGAAGCATACAAGGCGCTTGAAGACGAGTTGGGACGGCTTACAGATATTCAAAGCGATGTTGCGCAACAAGCACGTACTTTGGCAAATGATGAATCTATGTTTCAAGGTGTACTTTCCGGCATTCAAGGAATTTCCGGCGCATTTTCCGCGGCAACTGGTGCGGTTTCTATGTTTTCCGGTGAAAATGAGAACTTGCAAAAAATCATGCTAAAAGTTCAATCCTTGATGGCAATAACAATTGGCTTGCAACAAGTTGCCCAAACCTTGAATAAAGATTCAGCTTTTCAACTTGTTGTTGTTGCAAAAGCAAAGGACATTTTGGCGGCTGCAGAAACAAGATTTGCAACGGCATTGGGTATTTCAAATATTGCAGCCAAGGCGTTAATGGCAACGCTTACTTTGGGGCTTTCGGTGGCGATTGGTGCGGTTATATACTTGTGGGATAAATTCAGCACCAAAGCAAAACAAGCAAAAGAAGCACAAGAAGAACTAAACAAAGCAACAGTTGAGGGTTCATATAAACAGATTGCAAGTTTGCAAAGTCTATCTTATCAATGGAAACAATTGGGTAATGATGTTGCAGCACAAAAGAAATTCCTTGAAGAAAATGGTAAGGCAATAAAAGACCTTACCGGAAAAACGCTTGATTTAAGAGATGCAAGCAAATTATTTGTTGATGATACGCCAAAATTCATTGAAGCATTGATTTTAAGGGCAAAGGCGGGTGCATTATCTGACCAATTTGAAAAGCGTATCAAGGATATTGCAGAAATGGAAATGAAACGAGATGCGATGCCGGATACAGTTACACGTGTTGTTGGAGGTACTTATGGTATTGGTGGTTCTTCATACGAAATTGCCAATCCACAAAAAGCAAAACTTGATAGGAAAATTAAGGATATGCAAACCCTTTCAACTACATTGTTACAAGAACAAGTGAAGCTATCAGAGCAAGAAAAAGCAATGTTAAATGAACTTGGTATCAGTAGCGAAAAACAATTGGATGGTAGTATTGCGGAGGTTGAATCAAAAATCAGCGACTTAAATACTGCATTCAAAGAAGCAACCAATGATTCGGATAGAAAGAAGTTTTCCGATGAACTTGCCGAACAACAAAAATTACTCGAAAAACTGAATCCGACAAAAAAGAACACGTCCACAACTACGAAACAAAAAGACCAAGACCCCGTATTGAAAGAAATCGAAGATAAAAAGAAAGCGTATCAAGATTATTTCAAGTGGTTGGATGCAGGGATGAAACAAGAAGCACAAGTTGAGTTCGCAAGTTTGATTGAAAAAGGTAAAACATACCGGGAATACTTGCAAGAACGTTTGAAAGATGAAAATCTTACTTGGGAACAAATATACAAATTGCGGGATGAATTGGCTTCCGAATCCGACAAAACTATTACCCAATCATTCAAAGAATCATTGCAAGTACAATTGGATGCAGCGGATTCGGTACTTGAAAGATTGGATATTATCGAACAAAAGCGTAAAGAGTTGGAAAATGATGATTCAGGATTAACCAAAGAAAAAACGGAAATTGTTGATAAGGAAAAATCGGAAGTTGATAAAGAATTTGAAGCTGAATCAAAAAATTTACTTGAACAATACAAAACATTCGCGCAATCCCGTATTGATATTGAAAAGCAATACCAAGACCAAATAAAAGTAATGCGCAAAGCGGGTGCAAGTGAAGAAAACATTGAAATTGCCAAACAAGCACATGATGAAGCAAAGGCAGCACTTGACGAAGAAATTGCACAAAAAGAAGCCACTTTCAACGCTTTTATTTCACGGATAGGACAAATGAGCCTTGAACAACTTGCAACGTCCCTAAATGAAGCGGAACAAGCATTGGCGGCAAGTGAAGCAACAAATGGCAATAACTCAAAAGAAACGGCAACGCTTCGCGCAACTATCAAACGTTTGCAAAATGAAATTAAAATTGCGGAAGCGAAAAAAGATTTGGATGATAAAGATAAATCAAAGCAATGGGATAGAACGGCAAAGGCTATTAAAAAAGCCAAAGGCGAAATTGACAATATGATTGATTCAATGGATTTCTTGGATGATACAACCAAAGATGCCTTAAAAGCAGCTTCAAATATTGCCGATGGAGCTATCAATATGATTGACAGTATTAAGATGACAGCCGTTGCCGCCGGGGAAAGTATTTCCGCGGTAGAAAAGGCATCGGTTATTTTAGCGATCATTGGATTAGCCGTGCAGGTAATTACCGCCATCTTCAATATGGCGAGCAAAGCGGAAAAAGCCCACCAAGAAGCACTTGCCGAGGTACAAAAGAATAAATTGGCAATGCAACATGAATACAATCTTGCTTTATTGGAACAAAATCTTTTGCTAAAAGAAGCCGAAACAATCTTTGGTACTGACAATTACCGAAAGGCAGCCAACGCGGTGAATGTTTACAAGGATTCACTTGAACAGTTAGATGAATCCATGCAATCGCAATATCGCACGATTGATATATTTGGACGAAAATTAACATACTCAATTTCTAAACTTGATGCTATCACAGTCAAAACAGGACACCATAAAACGGGGCTGTTTGGTTGGGGAAAAGGTGAAGATGAATATACTGCTATAACAGAACTTTACGATGATTTAATTACAAAAGAGGGTACACTGAATATTAAGCGTGCAAAAGCTATTCTTGACACTCAAACAATGAGTGATGCGAATAAAGAAGCATTACAAAACATGATTGATTTGGCGGAAATGGCAGAAAAGGCATTAGAAGAAATGACCGGTTACCTGACTGATGTATTTGGCGAACTTGGCAGTTCAATGAGTGATGCACTTACCGATGCTTTCAGAAACGGAACGGATGCAGCAAAAGCGTTTTCGGATAGTGTTTCGCAAATGCTTGAAAGACTTGCACAAGATATGATATATTCCGTTACCCTTGCTCCAATCATGGAACAAGCACAACAACAAATGCTTGATATTATGAAGAATGGAACTTTGACGGATGAACAAAGATTCAATCAATATGCAGCTTTGATGGGTCAAGTAACGGAAGATGCAATTGCGCAAAAAGGAATGGCGGATGAACTTTACAAAAAATACCAAGAAATTGCAAATCAAAACGGAATTGACATTTGGAAAGCTGATTCGGAAAAAGAAAATACAACATTAACCGGTGCGGTCAAAGGCGTAACGGAAGAAACGGCAAGCATGGTATCCGGGCAAATGAACGCGATGCGTATCAACCAAATGGAAGCAACTGAAATATTACGGCAACAACTTTTTCATTTAGCTAATATAGATAATAATACGTTGGCTATCAATCAAAATACTACCTATAACAGGTATATAAAAGATATATACGATAAAATAAGCGGAAATGATTCTTTGCGTTCGCAAGGGCTTGGTTAATGAAAAATGTTTATCTTTGCAGAAAATTTTAATTTTTAGAACATGAAAAGAATAGTATTTTTGTTTATTATTTCGGTTTTTTTTTGTAATATTTCCGCACAAAAGATTACAAAAAATGAAAAGGACGAATTTACGGGTCGTCAAGTAATAGAAACGAGTTGGGTATCAATTAGCGATGGTTTTACATGCCAAATCCGCGTAATTGATGGATTTACATTTTTAAAGGCAGGGTTTAATTGTGGCGACCATGTTTATGCAATGGAAGATGGCGCGGATTTTATGATAAAGTTGGACAATGATTCTATCATTACACTTGCTAATTTGGAATATTCAATTGCAAAAAGAGAAAGTATTCGCATTGGTAGTTCTAATATTTCCCATTTCTTGCTTAGCACAAGATACAGATTGACCGATGAATTTTTAAATGAATTGAAAAATAATAAAATTGTTAAGGTTAGATTTGTTACAACTGATGGTTTTGTGGAAAGGGATGTATCCAAAGGAAATTCCGGCAAACTATTAAAGTTATTCAACTTGATTAAATAAAGGGCTTCGCTCCCTTTTTTCATGTCCAAACACCGCCCGAAAAAGTTAAATAATCTTAAAAAACGAGATTTATTAAAAATAATCATTGAAATATTTTGTAATACATAATATATTATGTATCTTTGTGGAGTAATTAATAACAATTAAAGAATCGGCGGCAACGGATAAGCGGCATAAAATGATGAAAAATTACAGATTCACAACAAAACAAAAAGGTTACGGAAGACAAGGTTTGTATGCAAATGGTGTTCACATTCAAGACGTATTTCCAAACGTTGAGGAACATTTCGGATTGACACATGAGAATGATGCTTTCTATGACGAAGAAAATGGCATCTATACTGATTATGATGGAAATGAAACTACTGTTTATCAAGACCTTGACGAATGGCTCTCTGAAAATTTTGAAAGCGAATTGGAAGAACTTGAAGCAAATGGAAATTTTGACGAAAATTAAATGACCGAACGATTTATTATAAAGAAATCAGAGTGCAAACCCGATAGCTGGGTTTGCACTGATGTTGAAAATGGTATTGTTTGCATTTTTGAAAATCATAGATTCAACGAAACACAGGAATTTACCATTTTAGAGGATATACGGAATCCGGATGCTAACAAATTAGCCAAATCAGTCAATGAGATGGCTGGGTGGTTGCGTGAAAACCATTATAAAAAAGCAATGCCATGAACGACAGAGAACGTATCGGAGAGCGTATTCGCGAGATACGCACCGAAAAAGGTCTATCACAATTACAGCTCGCTGAATTGGCTGGTTTATCACAGCAAAACATCGCCCGAATAGAACTCGGTCGGTACTCTCCAGGAATTGATATTGTCGGTAAAATTTCAGATGCTTTGGGCTGCGAGTTGGCAATAGTTTCAGTATAAAATATCTTCGAAATCTTCATCGCCTTTCTTCGTTTACGTAAATTATTTCTTCGCAACAATGTAATTAAGCCCCTTAATCGGGGCTTTTTTTATGCCTGACTTATTCACATTTGTATTATAGTGCTACATATTGCGTAATTTTGCAGAAATGCAAAATTTTTACAGATATGGACAATTGGAATCTTATATTGAATTTACCATTTGACGAACCCAATGGGTCGTCAATAGCATACGATTATAGTCAAAATCGCGCAGATGGGCAAGTATTCGGGGCGCAATTCGTTCCTGGAAAGAATGGCAATGCTATTCTATTCAGGGGAAACGACACGTGTGAAGTGAGCCAAAATATATTGCCGATGAATGTTGAATTTTCGATGCTGATGTGGGTGCAACCAGCCGAAATTGAATGCGGTTCACCTAAAAAGTTGATTTGGCTTTTGAATTTTACCGGATTGGAAAATTACGTTGAAGTACCGATTGAAGCAAAGCCGGAATCTTGGTTTTCATTGGCAATCACCCGGAAAGGTTCTACTTTCAATTTTTATGTCAATTCGTCATTGATTCAGACAATTACCAATTCGGGTACGCTGCGTGGCGTATCGTTGAATCAAGACTATTACGGGGGTGATTTTGGTTATGGGATGTTGGATGATGTGAAATTTTACAATGTTGCTTTGACACAAAGCGATATTATCAAAGAATTATCAAAAAGCAAGCAACAAGCCTACCTTTTGGATGGTGTGAATTTCAAAGAATATGGTGTTTATGTTTCCGGTTCGGATGGTGTTGTAAACCGTCCGAAACTCAAAGCAATGGCAAGTCTGTCATGGGACAATTACCATGGCGAAAGTGTGGACTTGAACCATAAATTTTATGAACCACGCGAAATTACCTTGTCATGCTTTGTGAAAGCCAAAGACAAGAATGACTTCATAACCAAAGTATCGGAATTTGAACAACTCTTTGACAAAAAAGGGACACAACGGCTTACAATTGATGTACACCCGATTAAGCCATTGATTTACGAAGTCTATTGCAAAGATGAAATCGCTATTGCAAAGACTTGGAATGATTCATTGATGGTAGGCACTTTCAAATTGAAATTGATTGAACCCGAACCGGTAAAAAGAGTATTGAAGCACATGCGGGTGGGCGAATCAACCAAAACGTGTACAATCACAATATCAACGCTTAAATTAGTGAATATCTATTGGGGTGATGGAACGATTGATTATGATGTGTCGGGTAATAATTTCACTATTACACACGATTACGACACCAATGGCGATTACTTTCCTGTTATTGCAGGATGTATTGATGAAATTGATTCAATGAGTACAAATGCTATAATTGTGTGGAATAAGATATGAACGATAATATCATGGTAACGAAGCCGAACGGGTCTGTTGTCCCGTTGGCAGTACGACATACAGCAACTAAAATCATGCAAGCCAAGCAAAATTGGGCGTTGCTTGGCGATGATGTGTTGAATATAACAGTTGAATCGCCTTTCAAACAAACGTATGATATTGGCGATAAAATCACGGCATTTGGGCGTGTTTACAAGCTAAATCGTTTGCCCAAGGTTAAGAAAACCGGAATGCACGCCTTTTTGTATGATTTGGAGTTTGAGGGTATCCAATACGACCTTATCCGGGCAACATACGATTTGACCATTGACACAACAAACAATCAGTTGCAAGATGTGCAAGCGGATTCATTAATTGGAGACTTGAACCGATTTGCAACGGTATTAATTGCCAACTCCAACCGTGTATTTCCGGGCAAATATGTATTGGGTACTTGCACCGAAACGATTGGCGACAAGGTATTGACTTTTGGCGAATCGGATAATTGCTTATCGGTATTGCAACGATTGTGTACCGAATTTGATACCGAATTTGAAATTGAGCAAGAAAATGGTATCAATACAATTAATTTCAAAAAAGTTGGTCAAATTTTGCCTTATTCCTTTGAATATGGCAAAGGGAAAGGGCTTTATTCCCTTGACCGCCAAAACGTGGATTCATCCAATATTGTTACGCGCCTGAAAGTATATGGCGCAAGCAAGAATATCACAATGAAATATCGGGCGCAACGTCTTTGCTTGCTTGGATGCAATAAGGGACAATCCTATATTGAAAAGCCCGATGCGGTTGCGCAATATGGCATTTGGGAAGCAACAAAGTATTTTGAAGATATTTTCCCGACCCGAACGGGTACGGTTACAGCCCTTGGCGATTCGGTATTGAAATTTGTAGATACAGCCATGTTTGATTTAAATGAAAAAGAAGCGGACGGCGTTACGACTAAGTACCTATTGCCGGGCGTATCTGCAAAAATACACTTCAATACTGGCAACTTGACCGGATATGAATTTGAAGTGCATTCATACGACCATTCTACCCATACATTTACCTTGGTCAAGCAAACCGATGAAAGGGGCGACACTTTCCCGCGTTCCGATTCGGCAGCTTTTCAATTTTCCGTTGGCGATGAATACAAGTTGATAGATATTGCCTTGCCACCTGATTTTGAATTGGATGCGGAAGCACGATTGGCGGAGGCTGGTGATACTTATTACGACCAAAACAGCCAACCCAAAGTGCAATACGGATTAAGTATTACCAAGGAATATTTGAAAAAGTTGGTTGGTAATGAAAATACGGTTAATATATTTGTCCCGGGCGATTACATTCCAATCAAGGATGATGATATTGATGTGGATAAGTCGGTTCGTATCAAGTCATTGACACGCAATTTACTTGATGAACACGACTACACATTGACCATTTCGGATACCGTTACAACAAGTATTACCAATCGTGTAATTTCTGAACTTATTGATATTGATAATATTATGACTATCAATAATTTGAAAGACCCTATCCGGGCGCGGGCAAATTGGCGTTCTTCGCGAGAAGTGTTGAATATGGTTTTCGACCCGGAAGGTGATTATTATTCCGACAAAATCAAGCCGGAATCTATTGACACCATTGCGTTGTCGGTCGGGGCAAAATCAATGCAATTCGGTTTGACTAATACGGTATTACAACCTAATTACAACGGAAACAAGAATGTGATTAAGGTGCAAGGTGGTGTCTTGACACATTATACAATCAATGAAGAAACGGCGGTGTCTTGGGTATTGGCAGACAATACAACCACATTCACAACACCCGCCACCGATAATACCATTGACCAAACGCCATACTACATTTATGCCAAGTGCGCCCGTGTTGGAACGGCGGGTTCAATTATATTTTCAACCGAACAAATCAAGGTTGAACAAGATGCTAATTTTTATCACTTTTGGATTGGTATTGTTAATTCGGTTGATTTTGAATTAAATGCAAGGTCGGTCGCATTGTCGTATGGTTTTACAATGATTAACGGTCGATTTATCAAAACCGGACGGATTGAATCAGCGGACGGTACAACCTATTTTGACCTTGATAATTCAGAAATTGGCGGGCGAATAGTATTCACTTCAAATGGTGAAGAAAAAACGCTTGATGAATTGGGACAAGAATCTTTGGAATCAAAAGACTTTATCAATAACACATTGCCGGGTATTCTTTCGGAAATACAAGCACAATTGGACGGTCAAATTGAACAATTTTTTGATACATACGACCCTACAACAAGCAATGCACCAGCAAACGCATGGACAAACGCCCAAGACAAAGAAAATCATTTGGGAGACTTGTTTTACAACACGGATACGGGTTCGGTTTGGCGTTGGATAAAAAATGGAACAACTTATAGTTGGCAACAACTTTCGGATGATGAAGTTTCGGAAGCACTAGCATTGGCTAATGAAGCCCTTGCATTGGCAAGGGATAAAAGCCGTATTTTCACAACCACACCCGTAACTCCTTATGAAGTTGGCGACCTTTGGGTTCAAGGCGCAAGTGGCGGAATTTATCGGTGTAAAACCAACCGTTTAACAGGTGCGTATTCGTCAAGTGATTGGGAATTGGCTTCCAAATATACGGATGATTCAGGATTGAACACATTTATCAATGGTGCATACAACAACCAAATCAACAATTTAGTAACTCAAATAGACGGTAAAATTGAATCATGGTTTCAAACTTCCGACCCGGCGGCAAGTTGGACAACGACAACCGAAAAGGCAAAGCATGTAGGCGATATGTGGTATAATAGCAACACAAAGATTTTACAACGGTATCAGTCAAGTTATACATGGATAAAAATAGAAGACCAAACCGCCATTAATGCCTATAATGCCGCAAGCCAAGCACAAGATACCGCCGATGGCAAACGCCGGGTATTTGTTGCAACGCCGTATGCGCCGTATGATATTGGCGACCTTTGGGTAAACGGAACAGATTTGCGCCGATGCGCAACCGCCAAAGCATCCGGGCAATCTTACAATGTCAACGATTGGGTAGTTGCCGTAAATTATGACAATACAAAAACAGTAATTGATGGCGGATTGGTTACAAGTGGTACAATTCAAGTAGTAGGCGGTACAACAAATCCTCCAACTTCTGTTGAAAACTCATTGGCAGGTATAACTGGACTTGGAACGGCGGCAAATTCTGTAAGATTTTGGGCGGGTAAATCTTTCGCAAATAGAGATACCGCGCCATTTCGCGTGATGCAAGATGGTTCTTTTGTCGCAACAAATGCAACTATAACGGGGTTGATAAATGCCACAAGTGGAAGTTTTACCGGCAAAATAACCGCAGATTCGGGTAAAATAGGTGGTTTTACTATTCAAGGTAACGGACTAACAAATACACCTTTTACCCAAGATAATGAAGCATATATCATTTTTAGGAATGATTACAAAAACATATTTTCGGGTATAGGAACAAATGTACTTCCGGCAACAAGTGGAATTGCAGCCACGGCGAGATTTGAAAACAGAGATGCAACCGGTTACATTGGAAGTCGAAACATTGCCGCATATTTTGCAGCCACTGCGGGTACTTATAATAATGCCATTTTCGCCGCTGCGGGTGATATTGTTGCCGCCAATGGATATAATATTTCAAATAAAATAATAACACTTAATCCGGAAGCTAATACAGTGATAACGCCCGGTGTTGGGACTCCAAGTTCGGAATTTAACATTTTGGCAAAATTCACAAATAGCAATAGCGGCATTGGATTACCAACCCGTGATTCTATTTGCCAATACCTTGGTATTGGTACAAATACACCTTTTGCAGTAAGAATAATAATTATTTGTTCGGCTGACAGTACAGTAAACGGCACAATTTGGGGAAGAAATACAACGGTAAGTGGCATGAGTACAACGCAATATGCACAACGATTAAATAACAATGGCGATGTGCAAACGGGTGGTCTTGCAATGGGAAAAGGCGATATTGATGAATATATGTTGGTGTGGGATGGTACTAATTATAGAGCCTATTGGTTAGGACACATGAATTAAGTTATACATAAGTTACTCACAAATGTATCACTATAATATATATCAAAGTAAATTTGCAAAAATTATTTATTATGCTACAAACAAGGTCGGGCGAACAAGTATCCGCCCAAATCGGTAAAATGGGAGTTATTAACAATTTGACCAACGCGGATTTTTCGTTGTCGGACGGTCAAAACTTCAACGTCAAAAATGACGACTTACAAGCTGTAATACTATCAGTTCGATTGGCTTCAATGAATGATGGTGAGTTTATAGACACACGATTCGACCCCGGATGGAATCCTGAAATCGTGAAAGTAGTTAAACAAACAAGTCTTAATACAGACTTGAAGTATGGATATTAGTATTAACAATTAAAAATTAGTAAGATATGGGACTTTTAGTTGGAGTTGGGACAACACGCCCAACGTATGCGTATGATTATTATTACGGAATTGAATGGGATACTACTGTTTCAAACCCGAAACCCACACGTATCGGAAAGAATGAATTACACCAATCGTTGCCGATTCAATCCTTAATGCGCCGGTGTATTTTGAAAGATGATGGTACGGTGAACTATTATTTGAATGCAAATGATTCGGCTTTGCGCGATAATGGCGCTCCGGCAACCCTTGACGGTTCACATGGTCAAGTCATGGTTGAAATACCGGATATGTACATTCGGTTTGAAATGGACGGCACAAAACGCCGTTGTTTGATGTCCGACCAAGCATTGCCGGGCTTTGTAAAATGGTCGAAAGACTATGTTTCAGCGTATGAAGCCGTTGCCGACAGAACCAACACAGAAACACCAAAATTGGCTTCCGTTGTTAATACAACAACCGCTTTCCGAGGTGGCAACAATAGTGCCGCCGAAATTGCACACGATGCCGATGGTGGCACTTCACTTGGTAAGCCGTCCACCAATATATCATTAATCAACTTTCGTGCTTATGCACGCAATCGCGGGTCTGTATCGTGGAATTGCAATACTTATCAAATGCAACGTAAATTGTGGTGGTTATTTGCGGTTGAATATGCCAATTTCAATTCACAAGATACATTCAACGCAGCATTAACCAACGATGGGTATCACCAAGGTGGATTGAGTGCAGGCGTTACCGATTTGGTTGCCGCAAACATTACCACAATGACAGGTGCAACGTATGCTTGTATTCCTTGCGGAACGACAAATTCGCTTGGAAATAAAACCGGCATTGTGGCATACACCATGCCGCCCGAATACGTTACGGCTAAAACAACCAATGTACAATCTTTTAGAGGTGTAGAAAATCCTTTCGGACACTTATTGAAATGGACGGATGGTTGCAAGTGTATAATTCAATCCGTTGATAGCGGTGGTATTTCTGAATTTTATGTGTGCGATAATCCCGCTAACTTCACAAGTTCGGGAACAACAAATTACGAATTGCGGGGTAATTTACCACGTGCCGATGGATATGTAAAAGAAATGGTCTTGGGTGAATATGGAGAAATTATGCCGTTGGTGGTTGGTGCAGGTTCAACCACTTATTTTTGTGATTATTTCTATACCAATATACCCGCAAGTGGAATTGCCGAACGTGGCGTTTTGTTCGGCGGTAGTGCGTATACTGGTGCGATTGCGGGGTTCGTGTACGCGCATACGAATGGTACGGCTACGTATGCGAGTGCGTATGTCGGTTCTCGGCTTTGCTTTATACCGCAAATCGTCGCGTAAGCAAATCGAGAACAATATAATATGAGAAAATGAAAATTAAGGTTGTCCATTGTTGTGGCGTTTTGTTCAGCGGTAATGCGAATAATGGTGCGAATGCAGGGTTCGTGTACGCTAATACGAATAATACGGCTACGAATGCGAATGCGAATGTCAGTTCTCAGCTATGCTTGTAAAAATATAGTGCATAATGGAAACCTTGCCACAAAAACGATATGATTAATATCGAATGTCTTGGGAAACCAAGGGCAAAAAATAAATTAGTAAAACGGTTTTGGTAGGGGCGACCCGAAGAACCCTAATATACAAGCAAATAAAAAGGAAATGAAACGAATTGGAAATTTATTTGACAAAATAATAAGTATCGAAAACTTGCAGCTTGCCGATGAAAAGGCACGCAAGGGAAAGATACGTTCTTATGGCGTGCAACTTCACGATAAAAACCGTGAAGCCAATTTGTTGGCACTTCACGAAAGTTTGAAAAATCAAACTTTCAAAACTTCAAAGTATCATATATTCAAGATTTACGAACCCAAAGAACGTGAAATTTACAGGCTTCCATATTATCCAGACCGAATTACGCACCATGCTATTATGAACGTCCTTGAACCAATTTGGGTATCCCTATTCAACAACGATACATATTCATGTATCAAAAATCGGGGTATCCATGCGGCGGCTAAGAACGTCAAATTTGCATTGAAGAAAGATGTTGCCGGAACACGGTATTGCCTGAAAATAGATGTACGCAAGTTTTACCCGTCCATTGACCATACAATTTTGAAAAAGGTTATTCGGCGGCGTATTAAAGATAAATGCTTACTTTGGTTACTTGATGAAATCATTGATTCAGTACCAAGCGGCGTTCCTATCGGCAATTATTTGTCCCAATATTTTGCCAACACATACTTGGCTTATTTTGACCATTGGTTGAAAGAAGAAAAACATGTGAAGCATTATTGGCGATATGCAGATGATATTGTTATTCTTGCATCTGATAAAGACGTATTACATGAACTTTTGCACGAAATACGTGCCTATATGCGCGACAATCTGAAATTGACAGTCAAACGCAATTACCAAGTGTTTCCTGTTGATTCGCGTGGCATTGACTTTTTAGGGTACGTCTTTTATCACACTCATACATATTTACGAAAGTCTATCAAGCAAAAACTTTTCCGCCGGGTGGCAAAGTTACGCAAACGAAAGACCGTGCTAACCAAGGTGCAATACAAGCAACAAATATGTTCGTGGTGGGGATGGTGCAAGTATTGTGATTCAGTCAATTTAATGTCTAAAATTAAAAAATTAAGTCCGTATGAAATTAGATTCACTCGTGCCAAACGCAAAGTATGACCTTGCGTATGGCGAACCCGCTACCTTGAAAAAGGACAATGACGGGTCTTTTTTATACCGTTATAATGTTGAACCCGAAATGGGTATTCCGGACGGTGAAACAAATGAAGTTCAAATTGGTTGGCAATGTAGGGAAATTCGCATTTGGGAAAATCCTACAAAAGGCGTGTTGAAAAAAGCATTGATTCGTTCCGTTTTGGATGAATCTGCCGAATTTGCCATTATCAATGCTTACAACAAGCATGTATTGAAAGTCAAAGTTGATACAACTGCGGTAAATGAATACAAGGAGTATTTGCAATTTACCGAAGATGTGGATGCAATGTTGGTTTCAATATTTTCAACACCTGTAAACGAATAACAACGATGGCAAAATTTAGTGAACTTGGCGTTGAATCCGATGTGGTGGTTGGCAAGGGTATTGATATTGAAGATATTTTCGGTATCCGTATCCTGATTGAAAAAACAATCATACAACCAACGAAATTTCCGGGTAAAAATCAATCGGGTTTGCGTATGCAAATGCAAGTGGTTCTTGCTACATTCTTGGAAAATGGTGAATTTGTGAAGCGTGCGGATGGTACGCCCGATGGCGAACGCCGTTCTTGCTTCACCGGTTCGGATATATTGATTGGCGCAATTCAAAGAGCCGAAACAAATATTCCGGAGATTAACCAACAACGGAAAGAAAAGGGGCTTGAAACATTGCAATTGTACCCCATGGACACTACCATTGTCAAGGTTGGAAAATGTTTTCAATTTACTTAAAAAAATAAACTTATGGATGCTATAAAAGTTTTTATTTCATTTATTATCAGCGCATTATTTACCGTTTTGCACCCATTGCTTAATCCTGTTATCATCCTTGTAATCTTGTTTGTCTTTGACATTTTTGTTGGCATTTTAGCGGATAAGATGATTAACAAGGTGGGTTTCAGTTTTTCAAAATTCTTGAAATCCATTACATTCCTACTTTTCTATGTAGTTATTATTGCTATAATACATACGATTTGCTATTTGCAATATGATGTACAAGAGGGGTTATTGTTGATTAAAACAATTACATACGTGTGTAGTTATTTTTACTTTTCAAACATAACTAAGAATTTGCATGAATCTTATCCGAAAAACAGGTTTTTCGCATTCTTGTACTTCGTTCTTTCGGTGGATATTTTGACGAGCAAGATTCCTATTTTACAAAAATTTATACAATCAGAAAAACAAAACGAAAATGGCAAAAATTGAAGTATTAGCCCCACACATTTTACAATGGGAGGGTGGTTTTGTAAACGACCCCGCCGACAAAGGTGGTGCAACCAACAAAGGTGTAACAATCGCAACGTGGCGACAATGTGGTTACGACAAAGACGGCGATGGAGACATTGATGTTGATGATTTGAAGTTGATTACCAAACAAGATGTAATCGACCGTATTTTGAAACTCTATTATTGGAATCGGTGGAAAGCCGACCAAATCGTTTCACAAAAAATAGCAAATATATTGGTTGATTGGGTTTGGGGTTCGGGAAAGTGGGGTATTGTTATCCCTCAAAGAATCCTTGGTGTTGAAGCGGATGGTGTTGTTGGAAACAAAACATTGTCGGCGGTCAATTTTGCCGAACCTAATCAACTGTATGATGCAATCTATAAATCCCGTGTTAAGTTCTTCAATGACATAACACAAAATGATATAGCTGTGTATGAAAAGAAAATTGGGCGAAAGGCAACCGAAAAAGAATTGATGACATATACGAATAAGCGATTCTTGAAAGGTTGGTTGAATCGGCTTGAATCCATTAAAAATTGGTAAGATGAAAAAGATTTTCACATTTATTTTGTGCATTTTGATGATTTCGTGTACAAGTATGCGTAAAACCGTACAAAGTTCGTCAAAAAGTGATTTATCTGTACAAAGTATGGAATCACAAAGCACGAAAACGGAAAGGGTTGTTGATACGACAAGAACGGAAAGCGGTAAAATTATCATTACCGAAATTGAATTTTACCCGCCAACTGTTAGTTCCGAACCTGACAAAGCAAATACACCGGCAAGCAATGTCGGCGGCGTTAATTTGCCAATTAAAGATGCTGCGATAAAATCAATCAAGCAAACCACCATTGAATCAAGTTCGGAACAAAAGGGCAAAAGTAAGGAAACAAATGAAACCGAAGGAAACCAAAGTGAAGCAATCCTTTCCAAGAACGAACAACATACCGAACAAGTCGTTTCGCCCGCGCCCGACCCGTACCGTTGGCGATATATCTTTTACATTGTTGTTATAGTTTCAATTGGAGTTCTTTACTTGAAAAGGATTCCGATATTGAATTGGATAAAGAAAATTCTTTCAGGGATAAGGCGGATTCTATAATTTTATCATATCTTTGTCGAACATTGTTGCGAAGCCCTATTTATAGGGTACAATGTTGAATCCCGACTTGCAAAGGTCGGGTTTCTGTTTATAATATAGGCATAAAAAAGCATCCGATTTGGATGCTTTCGTGTACATTTTCATGTACTTGTTTTGCAATTAATTGACAATCAATGTTGTTTGCGGAGAGATAGGGATTCGAACCCCAGGAACCTTTCAGTTCAACGGTTTTCAAGACCGCCGCAATCGACCACTCTGCCATCTCTCCTTTATTTTTTGAAAAACGCTTCCATTTTTCAAAAGCGATGCAAAGGAACAACTTTTTTTTGATTTTTCAAAACTTTACACACACTTTTTATTCAAATAAGGCGTTTTTATACTATTCATGCGTTTGGGGAAGGAGAATTTTTTACCTTTGATCCCTATTAAAGAATAAATAACTATGTCAAAAAAATATTTTTACTTCTTTTTCCTTTGGGTTTCTTTCTCTTTGTCCGCTCAGGAAGGAATCACTTATCGGTTAGATGCTTTCGGTTCGTTGAGCAGCGGAAATTATACACCTTTTTGGATAATAAGCAATACTTACGGTGTGGTTCCCTTAAAACCCAATAACGGCTATTTGAGGGGCGATGTCGCTTGGAATCAATCGTTTGGAAAAGATATAAAATTGGAGGCGGGAATTGATTTAATTACTGCTGCAAAACACACTTCCGATTTTTGGATTCAACAATTGTATGCCGGCCTTGCTTACCGCAATATTCATTTGACCATCGGTGAAAAAGAACTGTATAATTCTTTATTGGACAATAACTTGAGCCAGGGTGATTTTAATTTTTCGAATAACGCCCGCCCTATTTCTGAAATCAATATCAGTTTTCCGCATTTCACAACTGTTCCCTATACCAAAGGGCGGTTGAAATTCAAAGCAGATTTTGCCATTGGAAAATTTTTGGATAAAAATTATGTTCTTCGTACAAAAAATCAGGATGCGCCTTATTCCGTCGATATGTTGCTACACCATAAATCGTTATTTTTCCGATTGGAAGACCCTAAAGAAAAATTCCCTTTCCTGTTGACATTCGGCTTGAGCCATAGCGTCCAATGGGGTGGTTGGACGTCCAGCGATAATTTAGGCCAATTGCCGGAATCAATAAAAGATTTTTTCAAAATTGTTTTTCCATCAAGCGGGGACGAAAACGCCCCGGACGGCGACCAGATAAATATCTTGGGAAATCACTTGGGCGCTATAGACGTTTGGCTCGGATACAAATCGACGAATTTTCAGGTATCTGCTTACAAGCAAAATTTTTATGAAGACAATTCCGGCTTGGAATATGCCAATTGGCGCGATGGCATCTGGGGCGGGGAAATTACTTTTTTCGACCGGCCTTTCCTGAAAAAAGCGGTGCTGGAATTTATGCAGACCACGAATCAAAGCGGGCCGTTGCATTTCCTGTTTTACGATACAAATCTCGTTCCGGGGGCGCGAGGCGGCGGAAACGATGATTACTACAACAATTATTGTTACGTCAATGGATGGTCGTATTTCGGAAAGAGTATCGGCAATCCGCTGTTGACTTCGCCCGAATACAATGGCGACGGAACCGTTCATTTCAAGAACAATCGTTTGAAATCTATTCATTTAGGCGTAGAAGGGAAAATTGCGCCTGCGCTTTCCTACCGGACGCTTTTTACCGGCATGTATGCGTGGGGGACAATGAACACGCCGTTTCTGAAAAAGAAAAACAATTTTTCCGCATTGCTTGAATGTAATTACGAACCGCAAAAATGGAAAGACTGGAAGATGGGTTTTCAATTGGCTTTTGATAAAGGCAGTCTGTATGGAGACAATTTCGGATGCTCGCTCAAAGTTTCCAAATCCGGAATAATTAGATTTTAGAAAGTTGAAAATAAATCGAAGGTTTTCAATGCAAGTAAGGGGTAAAAAGAACGCAGATTACACAGATAAACACAGATTTTAAATCGTTGGTTCTCATGAGAGAATGATTTGAAAAAAATTAAAATCTGTGTTTATCCGCGTAATCTGTGTAATCTGTAATGATATTACTCAGCTGCGGGAACTTCTGCTTCCGGAGCGCCGGCTTCCGATTCAACAGCCGCTTCCGCTTCTGCTTCCGGGTGCGCTTTTTTGGCAGCCGCAGCGGCTAATTCCGCTTTCTTAGCTGCTAATGCTTCCGCTTTTGCTTTGTTTACCGCTTTTTCTGCATCTAATTTTGCTTTGGCGGCAGCTCTTTCGGTTTCGCTCAATTTGCTTACTTCTGCTTTAACGGCAGTTTGTTTTGCATTTACCCAAGCTTGGAATTTTGCTTCCGCTTCGGCTTCAGAGAAAGCGCCTTTTGCAACGCCGCCCAGTAAATGTTTTTTAAGAAGTACGCCTTCATCTGAAAGAATATTTCTTGTAGTATCCGTGGGTTGTGCACCCACTTGCAGCCAATACAAAGCCCTGTCGAATTTCAAATCTATTGTAGCAGGATTCGTGTTTGGGTTATAAGACCCAATCCTTTCGATAAATTTTCCATCCCGTGGAGCTCTGCTATCTGCGATCACGATGTGGTAAAACGCGTACCCTTTGCGACCGTGTCTTTGCAATCTAATTTTTGTAGACATTTTTTAAATAATTTTTTTAATGGTTTGAAATTTGCATTAGCGGGTGCAAAGGTAAAATAAAATTCCGGATACTACAAACTTTCGGCGGTTTTTCTTAAACGTTTTGTCCCAATAACCAGGTTTTTGAATATTTTGGATTGTCTTTTCTGAAATTGGACAAAAATGATTCAGCTTCTTTTTTGTCTTCAAATTGGTTGATATAAATTCGATGCTTTCCGTCTGCACTTATAATATCGGCATTATTAAAGCCCTTGGATTGAAATTCCAGTAAAGTCTTTTCAGCCGATTTTTTATCGGGTAAGCTGGCGATAATGATGAAATATTGGTGAGATTTTTTACCTGCAACATTCTCTGTTTTAATTTCTTTATCAATTGTTGTTTCCGTTGCGGGGAGCGCTTCGGTAATCATCGTTGAATCCGTTTCCAATGAATCCGCTTCAATCGTTTTGCTGCTTGCCGGAAACGTAAAAACGCTCGCAGATTGGGTTGGGATGTAATCGGAATGATTATTCAAAGGTGTCGGAATCAAAAAGAAAGCCAATAACGCCGCCGCCACAGAACCGGTACGCACAAGGATTCGCCTGTTCAGAGGAACCCAAATAATTTCGCCTTTTCTTTTTGGAAGGTTGGGCAAATGATTTTCCTGCTTTTTCGATTCTTGAAGTTTGCTCAAATTTTGAAGTTCGCTCAAAAGCGGTAGGTGAAAATTAGTGAAGCCATAATTGAAAGCATTGCAACTCAGATTATTGGCCGGATTAAATACGATTTTGTTTTCATCCGATAAACATAAATCGCCCAAGTATGGAATATTGATTATATTTCTTTCATTCAGTTGACTGTGCAAGGAATCCACATACCGGCGAATCAAATGAACGGCTTCATTGTAAGAAATATTCTTTTCTTTGGCAATGGAATTTGCCAACAAACCGTCGTTGTGTTGCAACTTTGGATTAAAACCCAAAAACTTCGCCGGAGGATATAAAATACCCCATTTATTAATTTTATCCGTAGCTACCGACGAAACGACAAAAGCGCCAAAGCCCGGAATGATAACACATTCGTGCTTTGTCAGCAAATAAGCCAAATGAAGATTCACGTTTTGCATGATGCAAATGTAGAAATAAAAAAAGAAATACACAACATTTTTTAGTTTTCTGCGTTATATTTTTCAGTAAAATAAAAAAAAATAAATAAAAATTAACAAGTAAAATAAATACTAATTTTTATGAAATACAGATATATTCTTTTATTGTTTCCAATTGTTTTTTTATTCTCTTGTAAATCGACTTCAAACAGTATCACGTATTTTGATGATTTGCAATCAGGGAAGCCCATTTCCAAAATTCCGATAAATACCGCGAATGAAGACCCGGTCATACTTCCCAACAATGTTTTGTTGATTATTGTATCATCTGCTAATGCTTTGGATACGAAAGTGTTGGAACAATTCAACTTAGTCCCTCTGACGACTTTAGATGCAAGTGCCGGAAGCATTTCTTCCGACAGGGAAATTCAATCTTATACGGTAGATAAAAACGGCAATATCTTTTTCCCGATTCTGGGGAAAATAAAAGTGCAGGATTTGACTGTAATTGAGTTGCAGAATTTGCTGATGAAAGAGTTGTCAGCTTATCTTACTAATCCGATTGTTACCATTCAACTCAGCAACAACCGGGTAAAAGTTTTGGGCGAGGTGCTGCATCCGGGTTTTGTGGATATAGAAAACAACCGGCGCTATTCCATTCTGGACGCCATTGCTTTTGTTGGAGATATAACGGTTTTCGGGGACAAAAAAGCGGTTAAACTGTTTAGAGAAACCGATGGAGAAATGGAAAGCGTAGTGCTTGATTTGACGTCATCCGATATTTTTGCATCCCCGTATTTTTATTTGAAGCAAAATGATATAATCGTTATCGACCCGAATAAAACAAGGAAAAAAGACAGTAAGTTCGGCGTGAACGACAACTACAAATTATCCGTAGTTTCAACGGTTTTGAGTAGCATCTCTTTAATTACATCCACCGTAATTACAATTATATCAATAAGAAATAAATAAAATATTGAATCCGAAATATATGAGCAAAGAAAATAAAAGCGAAAAAGAACAAATCATCGAATTTTTTCTGCATTGTCTGAAAAATTGGTATTATTTTGTTATCAGCATGATAATCTGTACCGCAATTGCCGTTGTTTACCTGAAAGTAACCAAACCGGTCATGGAAGTTGTGGCTAAGGTAAGTCTGCGCAACGATGATTCGCTTACCGGCACCGGCGGCGTATCCAAGTCGCAATCCTTGTTGAGCGCCATTGGCATGGGTTCGCGGGGAGTCAATGTGGAAGATGAAACCTTAAAAATGTCGTCGCAGGGTTATATTAAAAAAGTGGTGGATAGATTGGAATTAAACAAGGTATATACTTTATCCGAATTGGCAGGATTTAAGAAAAAGAAACTTTACGACCAATCGCCGGTTGCGCTTTCTGTTGATCCTGCGCTGTCGGATACCATTACAGCTCCTGTAGAATTCAAATTAAAAATAAAAGACAATGGAGCGACTGTGACCTTGAAAAGTAGAAAACAGAAATACGGACCTTACGATATGGCCTCTTTTCCGGCTACGATTGAAACGCCCGTAGGTAAGTTCACTTTTTCTCAATCGGATTATTTCAAAAATTACGAAAAACCGTTTAATCTGAATATCCTGTTTACGAGTTATGATTATATGACCCAAATCTACCGAAAAATTTTGGAAGTCGATTTTGAGAAAAAAACTTCCGATTTAATCAATTTGGTTATAGACAATGAAAATGTTCCTTTAGCCAAAAATATAATAAGCGAAACGATAAATGTCTATAATGAAGAATATGCTAAAGACAAAGATGAAGTATCCGGTAAAACAAATTTTTTTATTGAAGCGCAATTGGGTCAAATATATCAAAGTTTGACTGCGGCCGATAAAAATATTCAAACCTTTAAGGATAAATACAACTTGACGGATATTGAAGCGGATGTTACCTATTATTTTGAAATGAATGCCGGATTACAAGCCAAATTGATTGAATCCAAAACGCAATTGAAACTCACGGATATTATTTTCGATTTTATCAACGACGAAAAAAACAGGTTCGCTTTGATGCCATTCAGTCTGACGACATTAGACCCTGCTATTGCAGAAGTGATCGGTAAATACAACGAAGAGTTGCTGACCAGAAATGAATTAACTAAATCAGGCGTGAGAACCAGCGCTGTCGTTGCTTTGGAAGATCATTTGGATATTCAGCGGAAAAATTTGTTGCAATCATTAACAAACATCAAAAAAGGAATACAAATAACGGTAGCCGACCTCGGCAAAAAAGAGAATGAATTTAATAACCGGATTGGCAATATTCCAACCATAGAACGGGACTATATCGCATTGAAGCGGGAACAGGAAGTGCAGCAAACCATTTTGATTTTCTTGTTGGAAAAACAGGCGGAAACTTCAATCAAAGCGGTGTCGATTATGCCGAAGTTACAAGTGATTGATAAGCCGTATGTTATAAATAAACCGGTTAGCCCGAATATGATGAAAGTAGCGCTGACCTTGCTCTTTTTCGGAGGATTTGTATTTCCATTCTCAGCTATTTATCTAATGCCTTATATTAAAAATAACATCCGACAACGAAAAGAAAAATGATTCGCATTGCCAAAGAAAAGATATTTGATTTTTTTAAACGTGGGAATGAACGAACGATTCTGACAAAAAAAAATATTGCCGCTTCTTTTGGAATCAAAGGGGTAACGATACTTATTTCTCTGATTCTGATACCTATGACTATTGAATATGTGGGCAAAGAGCGTAATGGAATCTGGTTGACCTTGTATTCGATGGTGCTTTGGCTCAATTTGTTCGATATTGGTTTTGGGAACGGATTGAAAAATAAATTAGCGGAAGCAAAAGCGGAAGCAAAAGTTGAATTGGCCCAGAAATACATTAGTTCTACGTATGCCATCATAAGCCTTATCTGTCTCGCAATTTTTGCTTTGTTCTGTTTGATAAACCCCTATCTGAATTGGCTGAAAATATTGAATGTGCCGGCTGTATATGAATATGAAGTTTCCGGTTTAGTTTGGATTTTTATTATTTCTTTTTGTTTTACGTTTGTTCTGAATTTGTTGAAATCAATTGTGGCAGCCGACCAACGGCCGGCCATCGGTTCGTTTATGGATATGATCGGGCAAATAATCACTTTGGCCGGTATTTTTATTTTATCCAAAACAGCTTCACCGTCTTTGATTTCATTGGGACTGATAACCGGATTTTCACCGGTTATTGTATTTATAGCCGCTAATTTTGTTTTGTTCAACGGACGTTACAAGAAATGGAAACCAGTTATCAGAGCGGTTGATTTTAAGTTGGCAAAGAATCTGATGAACTTGGGTATCCAGTTTTTTATTGCCACCTGCGCTTCATTCTTGGTTACCCAAACATTGCCTTTTTTGATTCAAAGAATGACCAATCCGGTGGAGGTTACCAATTATAATACAGCTTTCCGCCTCTTTTCTTTGGCATTTAATGTATTGGCTATCATTATCATACCCTATTGGAGTTCGTTCACAGATGCTTATGCGCAAAAAGACTATGCTTGGATGCAGAAATCCATCTCCTATTTGCATAAGCTTTTTGTGTGGTTGCTGATATGTCAGGCGATACTTCTGGTTTTGTCACCGGCAATCTACTATCTTTGGGTTAATTTCTGGTTGAAAGACCCCATTGACATTTCTTTTTTCATGTCTTTGGCCGTTTGTTTGAATGTTTGTGTTTTATGTTGGCTCAATATCAGCATTTATCCGATCAATGGGATTGGAAAAATAAAATTACAGGTGTATTGTTCATTGGCCGAAATGGTATTGCTTATCCCGATTGCTATTTGGATGGGACATCAATGGAGCGCTCCCGGAATTATCCTGGCTCCGGTGTTGATATCCATTCCCAGAATGATTTGGGCGCCTATACAATTGGATAAACTGATAAAAAATAAAGCTACCGGAATTTGGAATAAATAGAATATGGCTTTTGTAGGAATCGTAATATTGGCAATTGTTTTGTATGTCTGGGGTTATAAAACGTCGGCCTTGTTTTTTATGTTCTTTTTTATTACCCAAGGATTCAATCTGCTTCCGGAAGAGGTAACCGAATTTTTGTTTATATCTAAAGGAATGGATTATGCCCTCTTGATTTTGGTCGGTATTGTGCTGGTCGATTGCGTATTTGTGAAAGGATACCTGAAGCCGGACGACTTTACGAATTATCTCATTTTGTTTGGTTCTTTCCTGCTCGTGTGTATTATATATAGTAAATTTTTTGTAGGCTTGGGTTGGGTTGAAATTATTCGGACTTGCAGGTATCAATTTTTCTGGATAGTTTATTTTATTTTCCGAAACATGACCAAACAACAATTGGAAATGTTGTTGAAATGTCTGTATGTTGTAACGACTTTTTGTTCCGTATTATTCCTTCTTCAGATTTTTTTCAATGAAAATATCTTGCTTAAGTTCGGATTTACTTCTGCTGTTACGATAATGGGGATAGACATACCGCGCTATTACAATCAACCGGATATGATCAATTTTTTTGCAGTAATAGCGGTTTTTCGCAATCCATTTAAAGGCGCTCCCCGATGGATCACTACCATTATTCTTGTGGCGGCATTGTTGGGCGCTTTTCACCGGAATCTAACCGGATTTTTTATACTGGCGCTTTTTGTCGGATTTGTACTGAAACTTCCACGTGTCAAACAGATTGCTATTGTATCAACGGTTTCTATTCTCATCTGCTTTGTGGTTGTTTTTGCCGGTTATAAATTTGTTCACACAAGAACTTACGTTGACTTAAAGACGGTTGCATCAGGCAATATTGGAGACGTGGATATTGACTTAGCCGATCTGAGTAAATCTACTTTTACTTTTAGAATTGCTCACCTTCTGGAGCGAAACCAATACCTGTTGGAACATCCGAAAGCCATGTTTCTGGGCGCCGGTTTGATTCCTGAAGATTCAAAAAAAGTGGAAAGTCTGTTTAATTTTAATATTGGCTTGATAGAAGAGCTAACCGGACAAACCATACAATTGGATACAGCTGATATTTCCTATTCGATTATGTTTATCCGTTTGGGTTATTTGGGAACTTTTCTCAACTTACTGTTATTTATCTATTTAATGCTGTTTTTTTATAAAAAACGGGAAAACAAATATGCCTTGTCCACATTCTTATTTTTTGTGATGTCTTTTGGAGTCTCTTTCTTTTCTTGGAATTTGGTATTGGCTGTTACCTATATTTTACCATTGATATGCTATCATATAGTAAAAAAATCAAATGAAAACGAAGAGGAAGCAACCATTATTAAAACAGAAAATGTCCATGAATGAAACGATAAAAGTATCCATTGTTACTCCATCCTATAATCAGGGACAGTTTATAGAAGATACCATTTTGTCTGTATTGAATCAGACATATAAAAATATAGAATACATTCTGGTAGATGGAGGTTCAACTGACAATACCATGGATATTGTCAATAAATACCGGAATAAGATTGATATTGTTATTTCCGAAAAGGATAAAGGGCAAAGTGACGCAATTAATAAGGGATTTAAGTTAAGTACTGGAAAATTAATTGGTTGGATAAATTCAGACGATATCTTATATCCCGATTGTGTGGAGAAAATGGTCAAACTTTATACGGCTCATCCGGATGGAAGTATTTATTATCCTTCTGCCATTGATTATGTAGATCGGGGTGGAAAATTGTTATTTAAACTGGTTCGAAAAATTGATGGTAAAGATTATCTGCTGAATCACAGATATGATGTTATTCAACAAGGCTCATTTTACGAAACAAGCTGTTTAAAAAAAGTTGGATATGTAGATGAAAATATTTACCTTTGCATGGATTTGGATTTGTGGCTCCGGCTGCTGGATTATGGAAAGATTTATTACTATGAAGGTGAATCATTGTCTGCCTTCCGGATATGGGAAGACACAAAAACAAGTCTTGCAGGAATGTTGTTTTTAAAAGATATCATAAAAACGATTAATAAGCATGGAGCAAAAAAATTATCTAAGGCGAAATTAAGACTATATTATATTCTTTTCAGAATATACGGAGGGAGAATAAAACGTTTTTTTTATATAAAATAAACTTTGAGAATTACATGATAAAAGATTTTTTACGTAAACATTACAGTGTTGAACAATTAAAAAGATTCAGGGCAAGGTATCAAAAATTATTGATTTTTCTTGTAAAAACTATTCCTTTCTACGGAAATCTCAACGTCTTGTCCATGATATTCGGGAGCGACAAAAATGGAGGACATAATTATACACAGCATTATAATCGGCATTTTAAAAAATTTCGCTTCAAGAAAATAAAACTTTTTGAGATTGGCGTTGGAGGATACGACGACTTGCATAAAGGAGGCGAGTCTTTGCGAATGTGGAAAAAATATTTCCCTTTTGGCCGAATTTTTTCTTTGGATATTTATGATAAAACAGCCTTGCAAGAAAATCGAATAAAAATTTATAAAGGAAGCCAGATTGACGAAAAAGTGCTTTCCGGTATCGTTGCCGAAAATGGAGAATTTGATTTAATTATAGATGATGGAAGTCATCACAACAGTCATATAATTACTACTTTTCAATATTTATTTTCCAAATTGAAAGATGGAGGCATATATGTAATTGAAGATATCCAGACTTCCTATTGGAAAGAAATGGGAGGTGACAATGAAAATTTCAGTAATCCGGCAACAGCGATGAATTTCTGTAAAAAACTAACAGACTGCCTGAATTACAGCG
>BNXY01000010.1 GCA_025999935.1 Bacteroidia bacterium
TATCAATATAAAATAATACTAACAGGAAAGGCAAACGGTATTTGGAATAAATAAATTTATGATATAGTCCGATGATTAATTTTATAAAATATAGATTAAAAAAACTTATTTGGCGGGCAAATAAACTGATTTTCTACCGGTCTTCCTGCTTTTCTCGAAGTTCAAATTTTGAAGGATTTAACAGAATTGGCAGAAACAGCAGTTTCTTTGGCAATATGGGATTGGGTTCATATATTGGAGATAATTGTTGTATACAAGGAGAAATCGGGCGTTTTACAAGTATCGCATCTAATGTTTCTTCTCGTTTTGCCATACATCCTTATCTTGAACCTTATGCTACTACAAGTCCATTTTTTTACTCGCTCAAACAACCTAACACATTCGCTAAAAAGCAAATATTTATTGAACATCGCTATGTAGATGAAAAATCAAAAACTCCAATCGTGATAGGGAATGATTGTTGGATATGCGAAAGAGCATTTATTCAGGGAGGTATTAGAATTTCCGATGGAGTGGTTGTGTTGGCAGGTGCAGTTGTAACAAAAGATATTCCTCCATATTCGATTGTTGGAGGCGTGCCTGCGAAAATCTTGAAATATCGTTATGACGAAGATACAATAAATTTTTTACTGAAAATTAAATGGTGGAACAATTCGATTGAATGGTATAAAAAAAACTGGGAATTACTATGTGATATCGACAAACTAAAAAAGCACTTTAATATATGAGCAAAATAACACCATTCGGTACGATAAAACGTCAGTCCATAGATAATTTTTTAAATTATTTTCTGTTAACAGCAATAATTGCATTATCAGGATTTGAGTTTTTTTATAGAGACAACAGCATTGTTTATTTTCTATTGGTTCCAGTCGGACTCTTTCTTTTCTTAAAGAAAAAATGTAAAATTTCTTGGCAGTTTCTTTGTTTTATTACTTGTTTATGTATCGTGCTTTTTTTGCAGGATTATCTTTTTTATTTGCCATATTCTAATATCGTTACAACAGTTACTCGCTTTTTTGTGTATTTTTTTATTGCATCAGTGGTCAGGGATAACTTCAATAAAGTATTTGTCAATATTATTTATTTTTTATGTGTCGTAAGTTTGATTTTTTACGTTGCAATAAATCTTTCGGATGGAATCTATCACTTTCTATTAGACATAACGCAAAATATTAAATCGCTTGGAGATATAAGCGAAGAGTTTATTGCCCGCGATACAAATCCGGGGCATAACCTTATAATTTTTAAAATATCTTTAGCAGGTATTGAACGAAACAATGGACCTTTTTGGGAACCCGGTATGTTTGCTGTATTTATAAATATTGCATTGTCGGTAAATTTAATAAAAAATGATAAATTCTTAGAAAAGAAAAATTTTATTTTTTTGCTGACTTCAATATCTACTCTTTCTATAACTTCCATTGTTGCCACTCTTTTTATTATGACGTACATCTTCTTATTGAAAAGAAATTTTTATTCTTTTGCCTTTGTATTCATTTTATTATTGACAATAAAACCTATATATAATTTGCCTTTCATTGCAAATAAAATAGAAAATTATTCAGACAATTCAGATAAGGCTTACAGTCGATTTGGCTCTCATATTTTGCATTTTGAACAAATCGGTCAGTCGCCTATTCTTGGGCATGGATATAATATGGAAAAAAACATTGTGTCAATTTTAGGAAAATTTGAAGTGTCGCCTAATGGATTAACTTTTTTAATAGTTTTTTGGGGAATCCCTATGGCAATCTTATTTTATATTCTTTATTTTAAATCATCTTTGATAATTTCTCATAGTAATAAGAAATATGCTGTTTTACTTTTTACTGTGATGCTGATAGTTGCTTTTTCACAGGACGTAACAAATCGCCATTTTTATTATGTGTTGGCTATGTTGCCGCTAACATTTTATAAAGCCAAAAAAAGGGAACAAAATATCCTATAAATATTAATTATCAAATGTAATAAAATTTCAAAATGAAAGTATATATAATTGCCAAAGCATCATATCCTATGGGAATGGCTACTACAAGAAGAGTATATAATTATGCCAAAGGAATTGTGAAAAATAATGTACCCTGTGAAATTCTAATCCCCATTTCATTAGAAAGATATGGAATAAAACCGTTAAATACACAAAGTGAAGGTGTATATAATGGGACATATTTCAGATATATGTCAGGCTTTCCACAAAGAAGAAGTAATATTTTTGTCCGACAGTTTGACGATTTTATGGGCTATTTCAAGACATTATATTACATTAAGAGAAATGCAAAGAAAGGGGATGTTGTTTTTGTATATGGCACAGGAAAGATTTGGGCTTGGTTGCTACAGTATGTTACACATCTTGTTAATGCAAAATCAGTTATGGAATTATGTGAACTTCCGTATGGTACAGGTTCCGAGAACGCATCAATTATCAGAAACAGAAAACTAATACTTAAATATATTTTTCCTAAATATGACGGGTTCATCACAATTTCACAAAGTTTATTTGAATTAGCCAAACAATATGGAAATAAACAAACAAAGATATTAAAAGTTCCTATTCTGATAAATAACGAAAATATTACATTCCACGACACAAATGAGAATAGAGGAATGTATATATTTCATTCAGGTACGTTATATGAACAAAAAGATGGTATTTTGGGAATGTTACAAGCATTTGCTATTGCATCAAAGAAAATAAATGTTCCTTTAAAATTTTATTTAACAGGTAATATATCAGATTCTCCATATAAAGATGAAATTAAACGAATAATAGACATAAACCGCTTGGAAACCAAAGTTGTTTTTACAGGTTATTTAAGCCAAGAAAAACTGATTGATTATCAAAGAAATTGTTTCTTGACAATTATCAATAAATACGACAATCAACAAAATCGGTATTGTTTTTCCACAAAATTAGGAGAATATTTGTTTTTTTCACGTCCTGTAATTATTACGAATGTAGGAGAAGCCATGTACTATTTGAAAAATAATATAAATGCGTATATTGTTGAACCCAGTAATCCAGAACTTATTGCCGATAAAATAATTCACGCCTATAAAAATCCAGAAGAAAGGAACAGGATAGCAAAAGCGGGTCAAGAATTAGCGGAAACGGAATTTAATTATTACTATCACGGAAAAAGACTTGTTTCTTTTTTTAGATATTTATAATCTTGTATCGAATGAAATTATCTTTGAAAATCAATCTGAATTAAAAATATTTGAACAAAATATTGAAAATGATTTCATCTCGGGTTGTCATAGTTGGGATAAAATTTGTGAACAATTAGTAAAATATTATGAGAATATTAGAAATAGTATATAATTTGTCATCAGGAGGCTTAGAACGGTTTGTCGTTGATTTGGCAAATCAGTTATCAAAAACAAGCGATGTTACTATTGTGTCAATAAAAGATGATGGAATGCCCAAAAACAGTTTTTATAAATCAGAAATTGGGAATAATGTAAGATATAAAAGATTCGATTCAAAAATTAGTTTTCGTTATTTTTTTGATATATATATATTTCTTATAAAAGAAAAACCCAATGTTGTTCATTTTAATGGTACTAATTTGCCTTTGTATTTTTTGCTGCCAATCTTATTTTACAGAAAATGTAAATATTTTCAAACGATACATATTGATGTTTCCATTTCTGATTCAACCCGTTCATTTTTTTTTCTAAAACAGTTCCTATATAGGTTGGGATTTGTAAAAATTTGTGCTATTTCAAAATATAATCAGAAAAAATTAAATGAAACATTTAATATAAATAATACAATCACTATTGTTAATGGGAGAAATAATATGGTTGTTTCTCCCAATATTTACAATGTTCGTAAAGAAATAGATTTGTACAAAGCAACAAAAAATACAATTTGTTTTATTCATATTGGGCGTTGTGCTATTCAAAAAAACCAAACTATGTTAATCGAAGCATTTAATCAGTTCAGTAAAAAATATGATTCAATATTATTAATAATTGGTAATGGTTTCGATAATCAATTAGGAAAATCATTAAAAATGATTGCTAATGATAAAGTGTTTTTTTTGGGAGAAAAAAACAACATTGCCGACTGGCTGTGTTGTTCAGATGCTTTTTGCTTATCTTCATTATATGAAGGGCTGCCAATTAGTTTAATTGAGGCATTTTCTCAGCAATGTATTCCAATATCTACACCTGTTTCAGGATGCATTGATTACATTATTGACGGGGAAACAGGATATATCTCTGATAATTTTAACACAAATAATTACCTTGAAACAATGGAAAGATATATTAATAATAGAAATAAAATTAATAAAAAACTTCTATTAAAACTCTACAACGAAAATTTCACTATGAAACACTGCACAAATAATTATATTAACTGGTTTAATAAAAAGTAAAAAAATTATGCGTAAATTTTTTAAGCGAGTATTAGGATATATTATAAAAAAATGTTCTCCATTTATAAAAAATGATGAATTATACTCTCGAACACAATACCAATTAGAAATGGAGAAGAAACTAAATTTAGATAATCCTATAACGTTTAATGAAAAACTACAATGGTTAAAGCTGTATTATAGAAATCCACTATACACAAGGTTAGTTGATAAATATGACGTCAAAAACTATGTTAAAACAATTATCGGAAAAGAATATATCATTCCTACTATTGGTGTTTGGGATAAGTTTGAAGATATTGATTTTGATATTTTGCCCAATCAATTTGTTCTAAAGTGCACGCACGATTCTGGGGGGATTGTAATATGTAAAGATAAGGAAAGGTTAAACATCAAAAAAGCAAAAGTAATCATCAATAAAAGTTTGAAAACCAATTTTTTTTATAGACATCGTGAATATCCTTATAAAGATGTCAAACCGCGAATTATCGCTGAAAAATATATGGTAGATGAGTTTGGTGTAGAGTTGAAAGATTATAAATTTTTCTGTTTCAACGGTCAAGTTAAATTTTTGTTTGTCGCTTCTGAGCGATTTATTGATACAAAATTTGATTTTTTTGATACTGATTTTAACCATTTATCTTTTTTACAAGGTCATCCAAATTCAACAAAAGGCATAACAAAACCAAAAGACTTTGAAAAAATGAAATCAATAGCCACTCGTTTGTCGGCAGGTATTCCACAAGTAAGAATTGATTTGTATAACATAAACGGAAAAATATATTTCGGTGAATATACTTTTACTCATTTTGCAGGATTAGTTCCTTTCGTTCCCGATTGTTGGGATAAAATCATCGGAGATTGGTTGGACATTTCGGATTTGAAGAAATAAATTTTATAAATGTATGAAAGTCCTTCACATAACAGTAAACTATCCAACCAAACATCATCCTATTTTAGGCATCTTTGTTAAGGAACAAGTAGATTCGTTAATTAAACAAGGAATTATTTGTGATGTTTTTTTTATTAATGGAACAGAAAAAGGGATTAAAGAGTATGTTTTTGCAGTTTTCAGATTAATGAAAATTCTGATGACAAAAAAATACGATGTTATTCATTGTCATCATATTCTTAGTGGTGTTATTTTAATTTTTTCTGGCGGCGCATTCTTTAACAAATGTGTTTTGTCTTATCAAAATGATCCAAGCAGAGAACTTGGAAATAAAATATTTTATTTTATTTATCCTTTTTTTAATAAAATTATAGTAAAAAATAAATCTAAGTACTTGAAATATAATAAAGTAACTTATTTTCCTAATGGAGTCAATTCTAACTTTTTTCAACCATTAAATAAGATTGATTGTCGAAATCAATTGAAGTTGTCAAAAGATAAGATATACATTTTATATATGGATTCCAATAAAGGAAAGAGAACTCAAAAAAGAAAAGATCGGTTTGATGAAACACTTAAAATATTAAGAAATAACAATAATTTAGATAATATCGAATCAATTGAATTAACCAATACGCCAAGAGAATTTATTCCATTATATATGAATGCCTGCGATTTACATTTACTTTCCTCCGATTTTGAAGGTTCACCAAATTCGGTAAAAGAATGTCTTTGTTGTAACACTCAGATTGTTTCAACAGATGTCGGTAATGTAAAAGATATGATAGGAGATATTCCTGGTTGTTATTTGGCAAAAAATTTTACTTCAGACGAATTAGCAGAGGGTGTAAAATATGTTTTAGATTTTAAACATTTTAATGGAAGGGAACTTTTTTTGGCAAAAGGATATGGAATTGAAAATGTAGCAAAACAATTGCTATCTTTATATAAACAACTATGAACTTTCGCGGTTGTAAAAAAGTATTTTCCCCATTTGGTCTCTTTCTTTCTTGAGTGACTTATCCCATTCTCGAAATTCGTAGATTTGGATTTTCGGAAAAAAGCATTACTTTTGCATTGGATTTCCGGGAAATTTATATAAATATTGCCTTGTAAAAATGGAAAATAAATATATTAAACGAATCATAGACAATGATTTAACTACTTGGGCTGCTGATTTCGATAGAATGCCGCTTCTGTTGCGTGGTGCAAGGCAAGTCGGAAAATCAAGTTCGGTCAGAAATTTATCTTGCCATTTTGAAAACTTTGTGGAAATTAATTTCGAGAAAAACAAAAAAGCACGCAAGGCATTCGAGGGCGACTTGATTCCGGAGGAAATTTGTAATAATCTTTCTTATTTGCTTGGGAAAGATATTATTGCAGGGAAAACCTTACTTTTTTTCGACGAGATACAAGCGTGTCCTGCTGCTATTGAATCATTGCGTTTTTTCTACGAAGATTATCCGGAATTACACCTTATAGCCGCCGGTTCATTACTTGAATTTGCTTTGGCAGAATTGAATTCTTTCGGTGTGGGGCGCATACAGTCGCTGTTTATGTATCCGTTTTCGTTCAATGAATTTTTACACTCATTAGACGAAGACAGGTTGATTGAATTGATTGATGAACAGACGGAGAACAAGCCGATATTTGATCCTGTCCACCAGAAACTACTTCAATATCTGAAAATATTTTTGATAACAGGCGGAATGCCAAAAGTAATAGCGACCTATCAGGCGACAAAAGATTTGTTAAAATGCGGCAATGTATTATCACAGTTGCTCAATTCACTGAAAACGGATTTTGCAAAATACAGGAAACGGGTACCGGAACTGCGTTTGACAAATGTTTTTAATTCTGTTGCAAATCAAATGGGTAAAAAATTTGTTTATGCAATGCTTTCCCACAACTATACAATTGGGTGCGCGAGGCGCGCAACAGTAATGCCGAGGTGGATTATTTGATTCAAAGACACAACAAAATAATTCCTGTAGAAGTGAAATCGGGAACAAAAGGCAGTATGCAGAGTATGCACCTGTTTATGAACGAAAAACAATCGGAATACGGCATACGGACTTCGCTCGAAAATTTTGGGCAATACGATAAAATTCGAGTAGTACCGCTGTATGCTGTTGGGCATATTTAATTCTTAACTTTTCATAAAATCTGTATATGTGTGCAAAGATTCATTTTGCACCGCTTGTGTATTATCCTCAAAATATTTATGAATTAAAAAACATTGGCTATTAAATTCGCCATTATTAGTTTTTTTGCCAAAATTATCCAAAAAAACAGAATTATATTCTAAACGATGAACGAACGCGCCGAATGGTCGAATTGGACAGGCCTACATAAAATTTAAACAATATAATATGAAGAAAAAAATCTACATCGCCGGCTGCGGAGGCATGCTGGGCGAAGCGTTTTACACGCAATTCAAAGATGAATATGAAATTAAATGTACCGATAAGGACGTGAATGTCGATTGGTTGTCATTCCTCGATTTCAGAGATTTTGAAGCATACAAAAAAGAGGTGTTGGAATTTCAACCCGACTATTTGTTTCATTTGGGAGCTTATACCGATTTGGAATGGTGTGAGCAAAATGCAGATGAAACTTATCTGACAAACACGCTGTGTGTAGAAAATGCGGTGTATATTGCCAATGAATTGGATATTCCGTTATTGTATATCTCAACCGCCGGAATATTTGACGGGCAAAAAGAATTGTACGACGATTGGGATACACCTAATCCTTTGGGCGTATATGCCCGTTCCAAATATATGGGTGAGCGGTTTGTGGTGGAAAATGCCAAACGGTATCTGGTTTGCCGCGCCGGTTGGATGATGGGTTCGGGACCTTCAAAAGATAAAAAGTTCATTCAAAAAATAATGAAACAACTCAGAGACGGCAAGAAAGAACTTTTCATTGTAAATGATAAAGACGGTACGCCCACTTATACGCAGGATTTTGCCAAAACGGTAAAAGAATTGATTCAACACGAATATTGGGGATTGTATAACTGTGTTTGCGGCGGACAAACAGGTCGATTGGAAGTTGCACAAGACTTGATAAAAGTTTTAGGAAAAGAAAATGAAATCAAAATCACACCGGTTGATTCGGGTTATTTCAAGGATATTTATTTTGCCGAACGTCCCGCTTCGGAACGCTTGCTGACACGCAAACTGAATATTAGAGGTGTCAATCAAATGAAAGATTGGCGCGTGGCTTTGAAAGAGTACATAGAAAATTATTATCAGGGATATTTGAACTGAATGATGAAGAAAAGGAAAGTTTCCATTGTTGGCACTAATGGCATTCCGGCTCATTATGGCGGATATGAAACGTTAGCAGATTATTTAACGCAATATTTATCTGATGAATTTGATTTTGTAGTTTTCTGTAGTAAAAACAATTCCAGAGATTTAACTAACTATAATAATGCAAAATTATTACACCTTCCATTAAAAGCGAATGGCTGGCAAAGTTTATTCTATGATACTTATACCCTTTTTTATTCTGCACTCTATTCTGACATAATTCTTTATTTAGGTCCGGGAGCGGGTTTTATCGTTCCGATTATTAAATTATTTCAAAAAAAAATAATTGTAAATCATGGCGGTCTAAATGAATGGGAAAGGGAAAAATATTCTAAGTTTCAAAAAAATATAGCTAAGCTTGGCCATAAATATGCTGCAAAATTTGCTAATATTAATATAACTGACAATAATCTTCTTCAGAAAAGCATCTTAAATGCATTTGGCGCTGATTCAATTGTGATACGATATGGGGGTGATCATGCGGTTAAAACAATCCCTACAAGAGAAATAATAGAAAAATATCCTTTTTTAGAGGAAGAATATTATGTAAATGTATCAAGAGCTCAAGTTGATAATAATTTGCATATAGTTTTAAATGCTTTCAAAGATATCCCTGAAAAAAGATTGGTTATGGTATCCAATTGGAATATATCTTTATATGGAACAGAATTAAAAAAAGAGTATTATAATAAATATCCAAATATAATTTTGCTTGATGCTGTTTATGAAATATCGGAAATAAATGCTATAAGAGGATGTGCAAAAGCCTATATTCATAGTCATTCTTATTGTGGAACATCACCATCATTAGTTGAAGCGATGTGTTTAGGGTTGCCAATTTTTAGTTATGATGTTCCAACTAATAGAGAAACAACAAAAGGAAAAGCTTATTTTTTCAAAAGCAGTGAAGATTTGAAAAATTCCATATTGGATGGAGGCAATAGCCTAAAGGAATGTAGTGAAAATATGAAAGTTATTTCAGAAAATGAATATACTTGGTCAAAGATTAGTGCTCAATATGCAGAATTATTTAGATCATAAATAATAAATCAGAATAATCAATGAAACAACTCATTCGTAATGTAAAGATTATAGGAACAGGCTCTTATGTGCCTGAAACTATTTATACCAATGAATATTTAGAAACTATTCTACCTACTAACTCTCAGTGGGTATATGAAAATGTAGGAATAAAGGAACGTCGCATTGCCGCCGAAAATCAAGCCACAAGCGATTTGGCAACGGTAGCCGGACAACGGGCAATTGCAGATGCCGGATTAAAGAGTGAAGATATTGATTTAATCATTATTGCCACTTCAACGCCGGACAGAAAAGCGCCTTCTACGGCAGCCTTCGTGCAACATAAATTGAATGCGATCAACGCAGCAGCTTTTGACCTGACAGCGGTCTGTAGCGGTTTTTTGTTTGGGATGTCTGTGGCAACTCAATACATCGCTTCCGGAGTATATAATAATGTATTGGTAGTAGGAGCCGATACTTTCTCAAAGATTACCGATTGGAAGAGAAGAGATGCTGTTTTCTTCGGAGATGGCGCCGGAGCAGCAGTCGTTACCGCAGCCAATGTAACAGAAGGTTTTTTGGCCTACCGGCTTTATACCGATACTACCAACGAAATGCTTGGATTTACAATTCCGGGAGGAGGTTCTGAAATTCCTTTAACGGCTGACAATATGGATGAAAAGTATTTTCAGATGAACGGAAAAGCTGTTTTTGCATCGGCTACAATAGCGTTGCCTAAAGCGATCAATCAAGTATTGGAAGATACCGGTCTTTCCATTGATGATATTGATATTATGATTCCCCATCAACCCAGCATTCGCATTTTGCAAAAAACAGCGGAAATTATTGGGTTACCTTTTGAAAAAGTAATGACCAATATGGATAAATACGCCAATACGTCCGGTGGTACGATTCCCATTTTGTTGGATGAAGTGAATAAATCCGGCAAACTGAAAAAAGGAGATATTGTCTTGTTTGCAGCCGTCGGTAGCGGATGGACTTATGGCGCATCCATCATCAAATGGGCTTGATATGGTTATAGTAACAGGGGCTTCAAAGGGTGTCGGACGGTTTTTGTTTACTCGTTTCAAGGAAATAAATGAAACGGTAATTGGAACGTATAACTCCACGTTTACCGGGTTAGAACAAGATAAAATCGATTATTATTCGGTTGATATTTCGGATTTTACATCAGTACAAGCGTTTGTACAATCCATTAAAAAAGATTTGCAAAATATTGTTTTAATTAATTGTGCAGGCATTTCCTATAATTCTTTTGCGCATAAATCCGATATTTCACAGTGGGATAAAGTCATAGATGTAAACGTAAAAGGAACGTTTTATATGATTCGCGAATTGTTACCGTTGATGAGGGAACAGAATTTTGGTAGGATTATCAATTTTTCATCGGTTGTAACTCAAATCCCTACGCAGGGTGTCAGCGCTTATGCTGCTTCCAAATCGGCTTTAATAGGATTGACAAAATCGTTGGCAACAGAAAATGGTTCGAAAGGCATCACGGTCAATGCCATTAATTTGGGTTATGTAAATCTGGGTATGGGAATTAACGATGTTCCGGAAGCATATCAGGAAAAAATGAAAAATCAAATCCCGTCCCGCCGATTTTGCGAACCGGAAGAAGTTTTTCAAACTGTTCAATATCTGGTTAAAACAGAGTATGTCAACGGTACCGCAATAGATATCAATGGAGGATTAATATAAAGAGATGGAGTTGAAATTTGAGCATTTTGATTATCAACGGAATTTAGACGAGCAGCGAAGTCTGTTTCGCGATTGTTTTCCTGAAACCGACGGCGAAGTCATTCAAAACACAGAACACTATTTGTGGAAATTTCACAGTTTCCCCAGTTTTATGAAATCTTGGGAATATGCCGCTTATTATGATAATGAAATGGCCGGTTATTATGCGGCATTGCCTTATCGTTACAAAATCGGTAAAAAAGAAATTTCGGTGGGTATGGTTTGCGACGTAATGACAAGTTCAAAACAACGCGGAAAAGGTATTTTTACCAAAATGGGCGTTTATTCAACGGCTGAATTGGCATCGCAAGTCCCTTTTACAATGGGTTATCCGATTCGCAAAGAAGTAATTCCCGGACATTTGAAAGTCGGGTGGAGAATCCCGTTTCAATTGCCGCTCTACATGAAATTTTTACGTTTGAATACTTTGTTAAAAAGCAGAAAAATAGATTTTTTAGCGCCATTGGGTAATTGTGCCATTTCGGTTTATAATTTTTTCAGGCAAACAAAAATCAATAAATCATATACCTGTTCGATGGTTGATACGATTGATGAAGTAGAAGGTTATGAAGAATTTACCAATAGATGGAATCTATCCGTTCCCAATGCGTTGATAAAAGATTTGTCATTTTGCCGTTGGCGTTATTCGGCGCCGGACAGGAAATATCATTTTTTACAGGTAAAAAACGCTAAAAATCAATTAATTGCATTGGTTGTTTTTCGAAAAATCTTGAAAGAAAACGTACCGTCCTATGGTATTTTAGATTATCAGGTTTTGCCTGAATATGATGATTGTCTGGGTATTATCAATAAAGTATTGGCAGACAAAGCCAAACAAGAAGGGGTAGAAGCCATAATGACGATGATGAGTCGATATTCGGCGCAAAAATACCAAATACAACAAAATGGTTATATTAAAAGTCCGTTTGTTTTCAGTCTGATAATCAAAAATTTAACAAATGAGTTTTCCGAAACAGAATTATTTAATGAAAAAGATTGGCATTTGATGTGGGTGGATTCGGATGATCTGTGAAAGTAATTTGCACGAGTAAAAATAAATTGCTAACTTTGCATGGCAATCGAAAAATAGCAATCGAAAAATGATAATCGAAAGAATAAATAATGAAGTGGTGGTACGCATACCGTCGTTTGTCCGTTTTGATGAAATACAACGTATGATTGATTTGATGTGCTACAAAGAAGCCGTTGCCCGCAGCAAAGCCAAGCAGGCAGATGTGGACAAATTGGCTAAAGAAGTCAATAAAGGTTGGTGGAAGAAAAACCGCGAACGTTTCATGCAATGAAAATCGTTGTGGATACCAATATTATATTCAGTGCGTTGGCAAATAGCAATGGAACGCTGTCGGATATTATTATCGGTTCGAGTAAAAAATATCATTTTTATACCAGCGAATATTTGCGTGATGAATTGCAAAAGCATCATGAAAAATTGAAAAAGATTTCCAAACTAACAGATAAAGAAATAGAAATCGCTCAATATAAATTATTTAAATATATTAGTTTTATAACGTTAGAGATTATTCCTGAAAAATATTGGATTAAAGCCGAAAAAATAGTTTGCGATATAGACCCTGACGATATTGCATTTGTTGCCTTGTCGCTTTATTTGGATGCGTATTTATGGACTGGAGATAAAGTATTGTATCGTGGTCTGAAAAACAAAGGTTTCGGCAAAATAGTTTTAACCACCGAACTTAAATCTCTGCTGGAAAACTAAACTAATTTCCCTATTCATAACCTCCTTGCACCTCCTCACTTTCGACATCGAGGACTGGTACAACTGCGACTTCATTTCCGAAGATTTTCACTGGGAAAAGTACGAAGTTCGCATTTATACCGGCGTAGAACGTATTCTCAACGAATTAGCCGCCCGCAATATCAAAGCGACTTTTTTCTGTTTGGGTTGGACTGCCGAAAAACATCCACAGGTAATACGAGATATTCATCGTTGTGGACATCATATCGGTTGCCATTCGTATCAACATGAATTATCATTTCGTTTTGATAAAGAAGGTTTTAAAAACGATACGGAAAAAGCAAAAAAACTAATAGAGGATTTAATCGGCGAAGAAATCAATGCATTCCGCGCACCTGGATTTTCGATAACGGAAAAAAATGTTTGGGCATTGGAAGTTTTGTCGGAATTGGGATTTCAGTACGATTGTTCATTATTTCCTGCTGCTCACGATTACGGCGGCTTTCAGCGTTACGGACAATCGGAACCTGCACTTTTGCAACTTTCTAACGGTGCAACAATCAAAGAATTTCCCATTAATATTCATACTGTTTTAGGCAAAAATATAGTATTTTCGGGCGGCGGCTTTTTCCGGCTTTTTCCGTATTTTCTAATAAAACGCTGGGCAAAACAGACACCTTACTTGATGACCTATTTTCATCCGCGTGATTTCGATCCCGGTCAACCGATGGTTGAAAGTTTACCGGCAATACGCAAATTCAAATCCTACGTCGGCTTAAAAACATCGTTTAAAAAATTCCAAAAACTGCTGGATGATTTCAATTTCATCAATCTTCCCGAAGCGGATAAACAGATAGATTGGCAAAACGTTCGTACAATTCCTATACAACGAAGTCTTTAATCTGCTGCAACGAATTAAGGGCATCATTTCAAAAATATATACAACCATGAATCTCCTCATCACCGGCATCCACGGCTTCGTCGGTTCTAATCTTTCGAGAAACTCTATTAAAAAAACCTTATTGAAAGAAGTTTGCAATAAAATTTGTACATTTGCAAATGATTGCAAATAGTCATATAAAACAGATGTTAGATATTAAAGCCATCATAGCCAAGGGAGAACATGCCCGGTTGGAAGCGAATAAAGCTGCCGGAGGGTTGCCGGAAAGCCTTTGGGAAAGCTATTCCGCATTTGCCAATTCGGATGGAGGGACTATTTTGCTCGGGGTATCGGACACAGGCGGCGTTTTGTCGATTACCGGAGTAAAAGATGCGCAAAAAAAGGTAAAGAACATTTGGGATCAATTGAATGACAGACTGAAAGTCAGTGTCAATATTTTATCCGAACACCATATATATACTCAACTAATTGACGAAAAGGAACTTGTCGTTATCGAAGTTCCTCGCGCCGACCGGCGCGACAAACCGGTATATATCAATAATGATTTGCTTGGCGGCGCTTATCGCAGAAATGCAGAGGGTGATTACCATTGTACACTTCCGGAAGTAAAAAGCATGTTGCGCGACCAATCGGATATTCCGGTTGACAGTACGGTTATTGATGAATTGGAAGCAAGCGATTTGGATTTGGACACTGTTTCCCGTTACCGCAATCATTTTAAATCCCTGAAGCCGGTTCATGTTTGGAACAGTTTGGATGTTAATGCCTTTCTACAAAAAACAGGCGCATTAAGACGGTCGGAAGCCGGACGGTTGAAGCCGACGCTTGCCGGTCTTTTAATGTTTGGAACAGAAGATATTATTACACAAATTCTGCCGGACTATTTTTTGGATTACAGGGAAATATATGACGCCGGACGTTGGAGCGATCGGGTCGTTTCCAATTTAGGGGAATGGAGCGGGAACATTTTTGATTTTTTCTTTAAAATAGTTAATAAACTAACTGCGGATATAAAAATCCCGTTTCAACTCCGAAACGGAATCGAGCGGGCAAGCGAGACATCTGTACATGTTGCATTGAGGGAAGCATTGGCAAATTCGATCATTCATGCTGATTATTACGGCAGAAGAGGAATTGTGATTGAAAAAAGACCGGAAAAAATCAAAATTGCCAATCCGGGTATTTTCCGTCCCAATATAGCGGAAGCATTTGAAGGCGGTATCAGCGATCCGCGTAATCCCACTATTTTTAAACTGTTTGCATTAATCGATATTGGCGAACGGGCAGGAAGCGGATTATTCAATATCAAAACGGTATGGGAAGAGATGGGTTGGGCTTCTCCTGTGTTGGAAGAACAATTCTCACCGGACAGAACGACTTTAACAATTGAAATAGAATTGCTTGATAGAGAAGCCGTATCTGAGAACATACCGGGTACAGAAGAGTTTACTGAAAACAGTGAAAAGTTTACTGAAAACAGTGAAAGGTTTACTGAAAACAAAGAAAAGTTTACTGAAAACAGTGAAAGGTTTACTGAAAACAAAGAAAAGTTTACCGGAAATGCCCTAAAAATTATAGAAACAATCAAAAATAATCCCCGCACAACGATTATGGAGTTATCGGGCATTCTTTCCATATCAAGAGTATCGATAATGAATAATATCAACAAACTCAAGAAAAAAGGCATTATTGAACGCATCGGCCCCGATAAAGGCGGTTATTGGCAAATAAACCGGTAAATAAACCGGTTTTCATACAAGTATATCCTAAATTATTTTATGACCATTCTCATCACCGGCATCCACGGCTTTGTCGGTTCTAATCTCGTTTCCGCTCTCAAAGAGCGGCATTCCATCTATGGCTTGGACATCATTTCTCCTGAAAAAGAAGGAGTTATCAAAACATATTCATGGGATGATGTAGGGGCGTTGCGCGCAACGCCCCTACCGGACATCGACACCATTATCCATCTGGCAGGCAAGGCTCACGATACAAAAAACAAGAGCCAAGCGCAATCCTATTTCGATATAAATCTGGGTTTAACACAGAAGATTTTCGATTATTTTCTACAATCAAACGCCAAGCAATTCATCTTTTTCAGTTCGGTCAAAGCTGCTGCGGATTCGGTAGAAGGCGCTGTTTTAACGGAAGACATTGTCCCCAAACCGGTTGGCCCTTACGGCGAAAGCAAGATTGCCGCCGAAGAATACATTCATCGTCAATTATCAACTGTCAATTGTCCATTAAAAAAAGTGTATATCCTTCGGCCTTGCATGATACACGGGCCGGGAAATAAAGGGAATCTGAATCTTTTGTATCAGGTTGTCAGTAAAGGTATTCCATGGCCGCTTGGCGCATTTGACAATCGACGTTCATTCCTGAATATCCGGAATTTATCGTACATTGTCGAACAATTTATCATTCAAAATCCATTGAGTGGAATATATCATCTGGCTGATGATGAACCGCTTTCAACCAATGAACTCATTGAACTCATCGCCGAATCAAAAGAACGCAAACCCAGGATTTGGAAAATCAACAAATCCCTGATTTCTTTTGCAGCTCAAGCAGGCGGTATTTTACATTTACCGCTGAATCCCGAACGTTTGCGGAAATTAACGGAAAACTATATCGTTTCCAACCAAAAAATGAAAACCGCTTTAGGTATCAACCAACTTCCGGTTGATGTCCGCACCGGTCTGATACACACATTGAGCACATTCTGATTCAATGCTTTACTTTTTCATTGCTATTTTGCTTTTTTCGGCTATGTTGCTGTATTTCCGAATCGCCGACAAATACAACATCATCGACAAGCCCAACGAACGCAGTTCGCACGATTACATCACCATACGAGGCGGTGGCGTAGTATTTTGGCTGGCAGCAATGTTGTGTTGCCTTGTAGGGGCGTTGCGCGCAACGCCCCTACCGTTTCCATTCGCTCTCGGCATCACACTGATTTCCGCAGTCAGTTTTTGGGATGATATACAATCGTTGCCAAACAAAATCCGTATTGTAATCCATTTTTTATCAATCAGTTTGGTATTCTATGAATTGGGAATGTTTGCCCTGCCCTGGTGGTTGATTCCCACAGCCTATATCTTCTTTGTCGGCATCCTGAACGCCTACAATTTCATGGACGGCATCAACGGCATAACCGGATTGTACAGTCTGGCGGTTCTGATTTTGTTACAATACATCAATTATAAGCTCATTCCCTTTACTCAGCCCGATTTCATCAATTACGCAATAATCGCCTGCATGGTTTTCCTGTTCTTCAATTTCCGCAAAAAAGCGAAATGCTTCGCGGGCGACGTTGGCAGTATGGCTATCTCGTTTTGGTTGGTGACTTTGCTGCTTCAACTGATGCTAAAAACCGGTTCGTTTATCTGGATTTTATTTTTAGCCGTTTACGGCGTTGATTCGGTATGTACGATTTTGCACCGTATCTATTTGAAACAAAACATTTTCAAGGCACACCGGATGCACTTTTACCAGATACTGTCCAACGAACGCGGAATTTCACACTTGAAAGTATCCGCAGGATACGCACTTGTCCAATTGTTGATTGGCGGAACCGTCATTCGGGCCTACCGGATCAATATGCCGGAATGGCTTGCCGGATTGGGCGTTACCTTCGTATTATCGGCAATTTATTTATTCAAATTCAGAAAATAACCCCCAACTTAATATATACATGTTAAATAAATTAAACCCCGTTTTGTATAAGACACTTACAACATTAACAAGCATCCCCTTTTTGTCAAAAAGGCTGGTATTTTTCGCAGACTTATTGATTGCCGCGATAGCCTTTTTTATCTCTTACCGGCTTTGCTTTGAGCTTATCTCGGCAAAAATAGTAATCAATATCTTCTTGATTAAGCTGTTGATATACCTTGTTGTGACCGGCGTATTTTTCCTTACTTTCAAAACCCAGACAGGAATTTTGCGCTATTCGACCTTTCTGGATGCCTTGCGCATCTTTTCCGCCGTCTTTTTTGCCAACTTGACAATGGTGGTAATCAACAAGTTACTGTCGATTTTTTATGAACATTCGATTCTTTCGTGGCAAGGATTCTTCATTAACTTTGTTTTGACCTTCAGCGCCATTTTCTTTTTCAGAATGGCGATTCGGTTAATTTTCGATTACGCGAGAATATCAGGTGTTAAAAAGCACAAATCCAGGCCTTTACTGATTTACGGGACAGGCTCTACAAGCATCGGACTGGCCAAATTGATTACCGCCAGCGAAAACTTGTCTTACCATGTTACCGGTTTTATTTCATCCGCTTATGACCGTTCGAACAAAAAAATATCCAATCATCCGGTTTATTACAGGAATGATGTTTTCAAGGATTTTTCCTTACTGAAAAATACAAGGGCGATATTGATATATCCCAAGGAAATAGACAGTTCGGAAAAACAGTTTATAGCAGACAAATGCCTGGAATACAAGATTGATTTGCTGTCCGCTCCGGCAATAACCAATTGGAAGGAAAGCATCAGGGAACTGAAAAAAGTCAATATCGAGGACTTGCTGGGACGGCTTCCCAATCAGATTGATATTCAATCCATTGGAAAGAATCTGAAAGGCAAGACGGTTCTGGTAACCGGCGCCGCAGGTTCTATCGGAGGCGAAATTGTGCGTCAAATCAGTCGGTTCGATTTGCAATTGCTGCTCATTTGCGATGTGGCGGAAAGTCCGCTTCACGGTCTAACGCTGGAATTGCAGGACAATTTTCCTGAAACCCGCTTCGTTCCGGTAATCGGAAATGTACGGGATTACGCCCAAATGAAATTAATCTTTGAAAAATACAAGCCCGATTATGTATATCATGCCGCCGCCTACAAACACGTTCCCCTGATGGAGATGCACCCTTGCGAAGCCATCCTGACGAATGTGCTCGGAAGCCGCAATATAGCCGATTTATCCGTTCTCTATCAGGCAGAAGCATTTGTAATGATTTCGACCGACAAGGCGGTAAATCCGACGAATGTGATGGGAGCATCCAAACGAATTGCAGAAATGTACATACAGTCTTTGTCGAAAAAGATAAAGAAACAATCGCCGGATTCGCCGCATACCCGCATCATTACCACCCGGTTTGGAAACGTTTTAGGCTCCAACGGCTCGGTTATTCCCCGGTTCGAGGAGCAGATAAAACACGGAGGACCGGTTACCGTCACCCATCCGGATGTGATTCGTTACTTTATGACGATTCCCGAAGCCTGCCGCCTGGTGCTTGAAGCCGGAAATCTGGGTGAAGGCGGCGAAGTATTCATTTTCGATATGGGTGAATCGATAAAAATAAAGGATGTGGCGGAAAAAATGATTCGCCTCTCCGGTTTGGAACCGTACCGGGATATAAAAATCGAATATACGGGATTAAGGCCGGGCGAAAAGTTGCATGAAGAATTGCTGTATGATAAAGAAACGGTGAAACCGACTCACAATCCGAAGATTATGATAGGCGCAGTACGCGAATACGATTATGAATCGCTTGCCGCCCATTTGAAATTGCTGATAGAAACGGCGCGAACATTCGACTCAATTGAGGTGGTCGGCTTGATGAAAAAGACGGTTCCGGAATTTATCAGTCAAAATTCTCCATACGAAAAATTAGACAGAAAATGAAAACGAAAATTAAATTTGATGCGGTTGGCTGCGCGCTGGGGATTGTTTTGTTGTTGCTTTTTGCTGTTGCGGTGGTGGTGGTTTGCTTGATTGCTCGATTGTAGCGCTTCGCTAAAAATCAATTTTGTTCAGTATTTATAAAGACCTTGCTATTAATAATGTAAATGATTTTTTTTCATGCGACTAATTTTTAATAAAACATACCGATTATAATTCTAGTAACAACATCTCCGCCGAATCCCCAAGCCTGGGCTTCCCATCCAGCAATCCGTTCAAAAGGATTGAATAGCAGTTTTAAATCTTGTCTCTTCATAACAAATTCAGTTTATTCAGTTTATTAATTTTAGCAATTAGATCATCTAAAAAATTCCGCACCGTAGGATAACTGATCCCCCTGTTTTTCGCCATCTCTTTCAGACTTCCACTCGACTTGACAAAGTCGATAATAAATGCCTGTTCCTTATCGTCCAAACTGGCCAAAAGCGGCAAAGTGAATACTCCGTTCACTTCCGTATGGCAGTGATTACAAAAAAGACGACTTACCTTCAACGGTTGATTACAACCGGGGCAATGTAAGGGCAAATGTTTTTTTACTTCATTCATAATTATTACCGATTTTCGGAACAAAAATAATTCCTTTTTTAATATAATTAAAATAAAAATGAATAAAGTTAATGTAAATTCCGATTTTATTCAAAAAAAGGAGCTATTTCAAATAAAAATTTTGATTTGATTCGATTTTTATGCACTTTTGCAGAGAAATAGAATGAAAGCGAATAATTGAAAATGACCGCAATGAAAACAAACAAAACAAACGCAGCTCGACTATTAGACCAAGCGAAAATAGCCTACGAACTCATCCCTTATGCGTTCGACGAGAATGATTTGAGCGCTCTGCACGTAGCAGAAGCTTTGAATGAGCCGATAGAACAGGTATTCAAAACGCTGGTGTTGAAAGGCGACAAAAACGGTTATTTCGTCTGTGTAATTCCGGGGGAAAGCGAACTGGATTTGAAGTTGGCTGCCAAAGCTTCCGGTAACAAAAACTGCGATTTGATTCCACAAAAAGACCTTTTGCCTCTGACCGGATATATTCGTGGTGGTTGTTCGCCGATTGGGATGAAAAAACATTTTCCAACTTATATTCACGAAAGTTGCCTGCTTTACGAATTTATGTTTGTCAGCGCCGGACAAAGAGGGTTGCAATTAAAAATAACGCCAAAAGATTTGATTGAGGCGGCGACGGCGGATTGTAACCTTTTGGTATCACACAAAAAGGTATCATCCCATTTTGTTATATCGGAAAATACTTGTATCTTTGCCTGAAATTAATCAAGGTCTAAAAAGCCCAATAACAGTAGATAGCATCATGTTGAAATATAAACGCATCCTTCTAAAGCTCAGTGGAGAATCCCTGATGGGAAACAAGCAGTACGGTATTGACGAGAATCGTTTGAACGATTATGCCCTCCAAATCAAGGAAATTTCCGGAATGGGCATTCAGGTAGCCATTGTCATCGGCGGCGGAAATATTTTTCGGGGATTAGCCGGAACCGCCCAAGGGGTAGATCGGGTCAAAGGCGACCAAATGGGTATGTTGGCAACTGTTATCAACAGTCTGGCGCTCGCTTCTACTTTGGAGCAAACCGGTGTCAAAGCGAAGGTTTTTACTGCAACCCGCATGGAGCCTATTGGCCGGTTATACTCAAAAGATGAAGCCGTTGCGGCTCTGAACAATGGAGAAATCGCTATCGTTTCCGGCGGAACAGGCAATCCGTTTTTTACCACCGATACAGCTTCCGCTTTGCGAGGCGTAGAATTGGAAGCGGACGTCATGCTCAAGGGAACCCGCGTGGATGGTATTTATACAGCCGATCCGGAGAAAGATCCGACGGCAACAAAATTCAATGATATCACTTACGATGAAATTTACGGCAGAGGATTGAAAATCATGGATTTAACCGCTACCGCTTTAGCAAAAGACAACCGGCTTCCCATCATCGTTTTTGATATGGACACGATTGGAAACCTGAAAAAAGTATTGACCGGCGAAAATATTGGAACATTGGTACACAATTAATTGTTTTGTTTGCCGAAAAATATTTATATTTGCAAAAAAAACATAGAAATTATGAGTATAATTAAAATCGTAGAACAGCAAGCGGAAGAAAAAATGCTTCATTCCGTGACTCATCTGGAAGATGCATTGTCCCGCATCCGTGCAGGAAAAGCGAATACGCATATCTTAGACGGAATCAAAGTGGAATATTATGGCAGTTTAGTGCCATTGTCCAATGTAGCCAACGTTTCGACACCCGATGCCAAGACAATTACCATCTTGCCTTGGGAAAAATCGATGTTCAAACCCATTGAAAAAGCCATTCAGGATTCGGATGTGGGTATTACGCCTGAAAACAACGGAGAAATCATCCGCTTGGGAATTCCTCCTTTGACGGAAGAACGCCGTAAACAATTAGTTAAACTGTCGAGGACAGAAGCTGAAACAGCCAAAGTAAGTGTTAGAAATGCTCGCCGGGACGCCAACGAAAGCGCAAAAAAAGCGGTCAAAGACGGCACTCCCAAAGATGACGGCGAAGAAACGGAAAACGCAGTTCAAAAATTACACGACAAGTACATCAAGAAAATTGATGAAGTGCTGGATGCCAAAGAAAAAGAAATAATGACGGTTTAAAAATTGAAGGGACTCGTAGTTAAAAATACAGGTAGTTTGTTTCAGATAAAAACGGAAGATAACCGTTTAATTGATGCAAAACTCAAGGGAAATTTCCGGCTAAAAGACATCAAGAGTACCAATCCGGTGTCGGTAGGAGATTTTGTTCTCTTGGAAGAAAATCCGGAAGGGGCGGCGTTTATTTGCGAAATCGAGGACAGGAGAAATTATATTGTTCGCCGATCGTCCAATCTTTCCAAACAGTCGCACGTAATCGCAGCCAATGTTGACCAAGCGTTTCTGATTGTAACTATCAATTATCCAATCACTACGCCAACATTTATCGACCGTTTTTTAGCAACAACAGAAGCATATCGCATCCCAACTATCCTCTTTTTCAACAAAATTGACCGTTACAACTACGAAGACCGGGAATATGCGGATGCCTTGGCGCATTTATACGAAACCATTGGTTATACCTGCTACAAAATTTCGGCAAAGGAAACGGAAGATTTATCTTTCATGCAGGAACTGTTGCAAGATAAAACCACTTTGATTTCTGGACATTCCGGCGTGGGGAAGTCCACCCTTATCAACCGTTTTGTTCCGGGTTCTCGACAAAAAACGCGGGAAATATCGGACTATCATAACAAAGGGATGCATACCACCACTTTTTCGGAAATGATTGAAATTCCCGGAGGTGGATATATTATTGATACGCCGGGCATCAAGGGATTCGGGGTTTTTGACATGGAAGGTATCGAAATATCCCATTATTTTCCGGAAATATTTCAGTTTTCGCACAATTGCAAATTCAATAACTGCACACATCGGCGGGAACCCGGATGCGCCGTCTTGAAGGCGGTAGAAGACCATTATGTCAGCGAATCTCGTTATAAGAGTTATTTGAACATATTGGAAGATAAAAACGACGGAAAATATCGGGACGCCTATTAAAAAAGGGGAGGCTTTAGTGTCTGCGACGATGCACATTGTTCTGCGGTAAAGTCCCCTTTAGGGGATTTAGGGGATTTATGCAGATAATCATAAAAACAAATAATATGAAGAAGAAAGTTAAAATAGAAAGAGCGGTAATCATTCAGGAAATACAAGATTATTGCGTTATCATTTTCGGCTTGATTTTATATGCCTTGGGTTGGACGGGTTTTTTACTCCCCAACGGAATAACCACGGGGGGAGTAACCGGTATCGGCGCCATTGTATTTTTTGCCACGAAAATTCCGGTTGCGCTTACTTATTTTTGCATCAATGGCGTTTTGTTAACTATTTCCATTAAGATATTTGGTTTTAAATTCAGTATTAAAACCATTATCAATGTATTAATTCTTACCTTCTTGTTGTCCTTTTTTCAATTGATTATCAAAGAACCGCTTGTAAAAGGCGAGCCGTTTATGAGTTGTATCTTGGGCGGTGTCTTGTGCGGCATGGGATTGGGTTTGGTTTTCAATTTCAAAGGGAGTACGGGCGGCACGGATATCATTGCGCTACTCATCAATAGATACCGGAATATTTCGATAGGTAAGGGACTGTTAATTTGCGACTTATTAATTATTTGCTCTTCCTATTTCGTTTTTCAAAGCATTGAAAAAATTGTGTATGGTTTGGTAGTGATGGGGGTTACTTCTTATACCGTCGATATGGTGTTGAATGGAGCAAGACAATCGGTTCAGTTCTTTATCTTTTCCGACAAATCCGATGAAATTGCCAAAAAAGTGATAGAACAAGCCCACCGCGGCTGCACATTATTGAATGGAACCGGCTGCTATACAAAAAATCCCGTAAAAGTGGTGGTAGTCATGGCTAAGAAAACCGAATCGGTAACGATTTTCCGCATTGTGAAAAATATCGACCCCAACGCATTTATCTCACAAAGTTCCGTCATTGGCGTTTATGGAAATGGATTTGACCAAATTAAGGTGTAAAACACTCATGCATAAAAACAAAAAAGCTGTCCCTTTTGAGACAGCTTCTTTGTTTTTGGGTGGAAGATGGGGCTCGAACCCACGACCCTCAGAACCACAACCTGATGCTCTAACCAACTGAGCTACGACCACCATATTTTGCTTTCGCGGTGCAAAGATACAACTTTGTTCTTATTTCACAAAATTTAGGAAGATAAATTTTTAAAATAGTGGTTTGTATTCGGGAACACCCTTGTTGTTTTTATCTAAAACAGCGCGGGCGTTCTTAGCAAACTGCTTCATTTTCAGGTAAGTATTGGTATCTAATTCTATTTCAGCCTTCTCTTCGGAATCATTTTTCTCGGCCGGACCAACCGGAACAATCGTGTAATTGAGTTTGCCTTTTTCTTTGGCTTTATGGCTGTAAATCAAAGTGTACTCCGCCGATTTGATTTGTATTTTCCCATCTTGCTTTTCTACAATCACTTTTACCATCTGGCCGCCGTTGGTATTTGGCGCAGTCATTCCAGAAATCATATTTCCCAATGAATAAACAATGACATGGCTTATATTTCCGGTCGAATCCGTCAACACTTCCGACGGCTGAACCACGTGGGGATGGGCGCCGACGACCAAATCAACGCCTTCTTTTATCAGGAAATCCGCTAAATCTTTCTGTATCTTGTTCGGCATCAATTTGTATTCCACGCCCCAGTGCATATTGGCAATGATGAGGTCGGCATTCAGATTTTTAGCTTTTTGAATGTCTTCGAGAATTTGTTCTTTGTCAATATAATTGACCAACACGGGCGGCAAAACATTCAGTCCATTGGTTCCATAAGTATAATTCAGAAAGGCAAAGTGCATATTTTCCCGTTCGAGCATTAATGGATAAATTTGTTCCCTCTCCTCTTTGTTCCGGAATACTCCGGTATGGTCAACGTCCAATGAATCCAATACGGAAAGTGTACGGATAATGCCTTGATTGCCACGGTCAACAATGTGGTTGTTGGCATTCAGGAAAACATCAAAACCGGCTTCCTTCAAGGCGGAAGCATATTCGTCGGGAGCGCTGAACTGAGGGTAGCCTTTATACGGTTTCCCGGCTAAGGTAACTTCCAGATTGACAATGGCTAAATCGGCTGATGAAACTTCGTTTTTAATGTATTGGAAATAGGTGGTGTAATCGTATGTATTATTGCGAAAAGCATTGTCGATTTGAGATTGGTGTTGCATGGCGTCGCCGGCAAAAAGCAAAGTGACTTCTTGAGCAAAAGCTGTATGGATAGAGAACCATGTGATTAGCAATATCAACCTTGCCATCTTAATAAATAGACTTTTTCCCCGCCAACAAAGTATTCTTCATCAAAGAAATAATGGTCATTGGTCCAACTCCTCCGGGAACGGGCGAAATGTAGGAACATTTGGGGGCTACTTCGTCGAATTTAACATCGCCTTTCAGACGGAAGCCCGATTTTGTTTCGGTAGAAGGAACGCGGGTAGTGCCCACGTCAATCACGACAGCGCCGTCTTTTACCATATCGGCTTTCAAAAATTCGGGAACACCCAACGCTGCAATGATAATATCGGCTTGCTGACAAATTTCTTTGATATTTGGGGTACGGCTGTGGCAAACCGTAACGGTAGCATCGCCCGGATACGCTTTTTGCATCATCAAATTAGCGATAGGTTTGCCTACAATATTACTTCGGCCAAGAACTACACAGTTTTTTCCTGCCGTCGGTATCTCATATCGTTTAAGCAATTCGATAATTCCGGCAGGCGTTGCCGAAACAAAGCAAAGAAGGCCAATTGACATACGCCCCACATTGATCGGATGAAAACCATCCACATCTTTGCGATAGTCGATGGTTTCAATCACTTTTTGTTCTGAAATATGTTTGGGAAGCGGCAGTTGCACAATGAAACCGTCCACATCGGGGTCGTTGTTCAATTCAATTACCTTGTCTAAAAGTTCCGCTTCGGTCACATCGTCTTCGTAACGAATCAAGGTGGATTTGAAGCCCACTTCTTCGCAGGTGCGGACTTTGCTCGCCACGTAGGTTTCGCTTCCTCCGTCGTGGCCGACCAAAACCGCAGCCAGATGCGGACGTTTACCGCCGGATGCAATGATTTGCTTTACTTCTTCGGCAATCTCTAATTTTATTTGAGCAGCAACTGCTTTTCCGTCAATTAATTCCATATTTATCTTTTTTTCATAAAACCGCCTTTCCCCGGAATTTTTGAGGTAGTCATCATTTTCATCATTTTGCGGGTTTCTTCAAATTGTTTCAGCAATTTGTTGACTTCCATCACATTGGTTCCACTGCCTTTGGCGATGCGAGTGCGGCGGGAGCCGTTCAAAACACCGGGATTGGTGCGTTCGCTCGGGGTCATCGAATAAATAATCGCTTCAATGCTTTTGAATGCATCATCATCTATATCAATGTCTTTCATCATCTTACCCACGCCCGGAATCATCGAGGCAAGGTCTTTTAGATTACCCATTTTCTTGATTTGGTGGATTTGAGAAAGAAAATCGTTGAAATCGAATTGGTTCTTAGCGATTTTCTTTTGCAGGCGGCGCGCTTCTTCTTCGTCGTATTGTTCCTGTGCTTTTTCAACCAAAGAAATGATATCGCCCATACCAAGAATACGGTCGGCCATACGGGTAGGATGGAAAGGGTCAATGGCTTCCATTTTTTCGCCCGTTCCCACAAACTTAATGGGCTTATTAACCACGGTACGAATGGAAAGGGCGGCTCCACCGCGGGTATCGCCGTCCAATTTGGTCAGCACAACGCCTTGAAAATCCAAGCGATCATTAAATTCTTTGGCGGTGTTTACGGCATCCTGACCGGTCATGGAATCCACAACAAACAATACTTCGTCGGGTTTGACCGCTGATTTGATAGCCGCTATTTCGTTCATCATCTGTTCGTCGATGGCCAAACGACCGGCGGTATCAATAATCACTACATCGTGGCCGAACTGTTTGGCGTGTTTGATGGCGTTTTGAGCGATTTGAACCGGATTTTTATTTTCCGGCTCGGAATAAACTTGAACGCCGATTTGTTCACCGAGTACTTTTAATTGTTCGATAGCAGCCGGACGATAAATGTCGTCGGCAACCAAAAGCGGCTTTTTGCTTTTCTTGTCTTTGAGCATTTTCGCCAATTTTCCGGAAAAAGTGGTTTTACCGGAACCCTGTAAACCCGACATCAAAATAATGGAAGGGTTGCTTTTCAGGTTGATTTCGGCAGTTTCGCCACCCATCAGGGCAGCCAATTCGTCGTGGACGATTTTTACCATCAACTCGCCGGGTTTCACAGCGGTAAGGACGTTTTGTCCCAATGCTTTTTCTTTGACCGTATCGGTAAATGTTTTGGCAACCTTGTAGTTCACGTCGGCGTCCAACAAGGCTTTGCGGACATCTTTCAATGTTTCCGCCACATTGATTTCCGTAATTCTGCCTTCTCCTTTTAATAACTTGAACGACCTGTCAAGCCTATCGCTTAAATTTTCAAACATAATCTTTTCTTAATTTATGAGGGTACAAAAGTACAACAAAAAGAGGAAAGTACAAAAATCATTCTTCAAAGAGTTCTTCCAAATCGATTTCAAGTCCTTTTAAAGTAGAAACAGGAACTTTTCCTGAAAATTCGTAGGTAGTTCCTTCATCAAATTTTCCGTTTTCTTGTAAAAGAAAGATAGTAATCCCTTTTACTCTTGGGAAAACCACCCAGTATTCTCTCACGCCAGCCTCTTCATATAAATTGAATTTCTCACGCAAATCCCGAGTAGCAGTTGAAGGGGATTGCACTTCTACAATTAAATCCGGAGCGCCGATACATCCTTTTCCATCTAATTTGTTCGGGTCGCAAATCACGCAAATATCCGGTTGAACAACCGTATATATTTTATCATCAGCAGTTTCACCGTTTTTAGGAAAACGAACATCAAACGGGGCATGGTAAACCTTACATTTTCCTTTTCGCTTCTTTATAAACCACTTGACTGCGAATGCCAAATTTATTGTGATTCCTGCATGCCAACGAGTAGGTGCACTCAGCATGTCATATACAACGCCGTTGATTAATTCTCGCCGTTTATCGTCCACCCAAGACAAATAATCGGCATACGTATAAAGCTGATATTTATCAATATACAATCCGGCAGGCTCTTTTACATGTAACGTTTCCATCTCTTTTTCTACCGGATAGTTTTTGTTTTTTTCTTCCATAGCGCTGTCTTTTTTATTGAAAATAAATTTGAATAGACAAAGATAAACAATTTATTTTAGATTTTTTTAATGGGCGGCTAAATATTAACTTGCTTGCTTGATGACACGAAAAAGGTCAGAATCGCTTTTCCAATTCCGACCTTTTCTGTCATACTGTTTCTTACTTTTGTGGACTTTCGTTTTCGCCGTCCACCCGGCTGATACTTCAAATTCAGCCTCTCTGCTTCCTTTGCGATTTGCTTTTACATAATCGCTGACTTTTCCTTTTGTCTTCATAATTTTCTGTTTTTATCATACTATTTGTATAATTACGGGGACAAATATAAAATAAATTATTGGAATAACAATCTTAAATACGGTTAATTAAAAAAGAATCTTTACCTTTGTGAAATAATTACTTAACGAATCTTTTATCGTTTATACTACTTTTGATTAATAAAATTATGAATAGAATTTGTCAATTATTCAAAATTGATTATCCCATCGTACAAGGTGGAATGGTTTGGTGCAGTGGATGGCGTTTGGCCGCTGCGGTTAGTAATGCCGGTGGATTGGGTTTGCTGGGCGCCGGCTCTATGCACCCGGACGTACTTCGTGAACACATTCGGAAATGCAAAGCGGCGACTAACAAACCTTTCGGAGTGAATGTGCCGTTGATGTATCCTGAAATAGAATCAGTTATGAATCTACTGGTTGAAGAAGGCGTGAAAATTGTTTTCACTTCCGCCGGAAATCCGAAAGCTTGGACGGGATTTTTGAAAGAACGAGGCATCATCGTGGCGCACGTGGTAAGCAGTTCCAAATTCGCCGTAAAATGTGAAGAGGCAGGTGTCGATGCCATTGTTGCCGAAGGTTTTGAAGCCGGAGGACACAACGGACGGGAAGAAACAACTACCCTTTGCCTCATTCCGGCCGTGCGAAAAGCCACTTCCCTACCACTATTGGCCGCCGGAGGCATAGGAACCGGAGAAGCCCTATTAGCCGTTCAGGCATTAGGTGCTGAAGGCGCACAAATCGGAACCCGTTTTGCATTAACCAAAGAAAGTTCCGCTCACGAAAACTTCAAACAGCTTTGTCTGAACTTAAATGAAGGCGACACCAAACTTTTACTGAAAAAACTCTCTCCTACCCGTTTGATCAAAGGCGATTTTATGACTGCCGTAGAAGCTGCCGAAGCGCGCGGAGCTTCCGTCGAAGAATTGCGGGAACTGCTGGGTCGCGGCCGCGCCAAAAAAGGCCTGTTTGAAGGAGATATGAAAGAAGGAGAATTGGAAATCGGTCAAATAGCTTCCTTGTTCCATCAAATACAAAGCGTAGATGAAGTCATGTCGGAAATTGTAACCGCTTATAATCAAGCATTAAAGGCGATAAACAATTAAAAGTGGAAGATAGCAGTTTACTCATCGTTTATTCTACATGAGAATCTACCGGATTGGCGTATATTCCCAGAAAAATATCTCCAAAAGTTTTTTTGTCTTCCATATCGAAAGCCAGCGCCTCGTTGTAATGTTGAACAAATAATTGTTTTTCTGCTTCCGTATAATACGGCGCATACTGTTTACTTCGAGAACGAATATCGTGTGCAATATAATTGTTGCAAGTCAATTTGTACCGCTTGTAAATCTGAGTATCAATCAGCGAAGCCGCCTGCATATTGAATTTATTATTGGGTAATCCGGCCAATGGCGCCAAATCGCTTTCCGACAATGGCATTCCAACGCTAATGTGCACATCGCCTTTGGTTTGCGTGATTCCGGTAAGGATGCTATTTAAATCTTCTCCGGGTTTTTTGACGTATTTTTCAAAACGGGATTGATAGAGTTCCAAGGCCTTCAGTATATCGCAAGATTCCCATTGATAGGATACGGCAATGGGGACAATATTCAGTTCAGCCAAGGCTTTTACCGGATTATCGGGCGAACTCATATAAAACATTTTGATAATTCCCTGGTCGGTTGCATCTTTGCCGTCTTTGGTACGCCCGTTGCGTTGAGCAATCCAGATAGATTCTTGTTTTTCGGTAATGGCATAGCGGATGTAATCGGAAAGATGCAAAGAATTGTTATAAAAGTCTTTGATACTCCCTCCGCGAACGACCTTGAACATTTTATTGGATTTGCCGATGTCGATAATCAGTTGCGAACTCATCAAATTACTTCCAAAAGTTATTTCCGAAGGACGGTGTCCGAAATTGAAATGAAGAATATATTGAAACAGCGTAGAATCCAATACGATATCCCTATGGTTGGAAATAAAAAGATAGCGTTTGTTTGGGTCTAAATTTTCGTAGCCGTCAAAGGTAAGGCGGCGAATACTGCGTGCGACCACTTGGTCAACAAAAGTCTTGGTTACTTCATATTGAAATTCTTCAATCGTTGTATATCCCTTTATCATGTTTTTTATCTCGTCCACTTCCCTGTCCGGATAAATGAAAGCGGATACCAAGGGAAAATACTCGCTCTCTGCAATACGGAGCATAGCAGGCGCGATTTCCTCATTGTAATAGGGGCGTAAATCGTCAAATTTTTCGTTTCTCATTCGGATTCTGTTTATAAATCACGGTAAAAATACAAAAAAAAATTAGAGAAAAAAATAATATCTCTTTTCTTTTACGCTATTTTCGACTTAATCCTTTCAATAACTTGTTTAATTCATTGGTTACAGCATCTATTTGCTTAGTAGTTGCGGTTAGAATAAATGAAGTAATGTTTTTCTATTTTATACACAAAACAATCCGGCTATTTTTTCCGCTTATCAATAAATTTAACAGGCTTGCGACTCATATCTGGAAAATTAATTTTTCGAATCACGTCTGCCGGACAGATTTCAATATCCGGAGCCACCCGGATTTTTGCTCGAAAACGGTCTTTTAAGTCTTTTATAACTCCCTCTGCCGATTGATTCCGTAAGCCGATGCGAACTAAAATGGCATCGGTTCCACTCTCGCTGTAACTGACTTCCACCACGTAATTTTCCACGTAAGGCGTATTGTCGAGCACATCGTAGATAGCCGGTGGATAAAGCGTTGTACCTTTGTATTTTATCATGTGATTGGCGCGTCCGACTACCGGGCTGACCCGCATCGAAGTCCGTCCGCATTGACAAGGTTCGGTATGGATGCTGACCAAATCGCCGGTTTTGAAGCGCAGCAAAGGCATTCCTTCTACGCCTAAAGTGGTAATCACCAATTCTCCAACCTGCCCTTCTCCGACCGGCAATCCATTCCCATCAACCAACTCGCAGATAATCAGTTCGGGATGATGATGTCCTCCGCAACCGTATTCACATTCGGCGAAAGTGGTTGCCATTTCGGTGGAGGCGTAGGTGGAATATAAATCAATGTCCCACTTTGCTTTGATGTGTTGTCCCAACAAATTCAGGGAGAAATCCTGTTCGCGAAGATTTTCGCCGATACAAACCACTTTTTTCACACTCGAATTGCGGTAATCAATGCCGTGTTCTTCCGCATATTTGATGATGTGCAAAATGAAGGACGGCACACACATAATCGTATTCGGCCGAATGCGTTGAATAGTATCCCATTGGAGTTCCGGGATGCCGTTTCCCACCCGGACGATACCCGCGCCGAGTTCTCGCAAGCCCAAAAAATAAGCCAAGCCCGCCATGAAGCGTTTGTCGATGGTGGTCATTAATTGGACAATATCGTCCGGTTGGGTTCCCGTGCAAAGGAAAGAGATTTTTTCGTTGTAGGCCAAGCGGTCTAAATCTTTGTCGGTCATAGCGAAAGTAACCGGGTCGCCCAAGGTGCCGGAAGTCGTGATATAATCAATTACTTTTGGGGACGGCACACAAAGAAAATCTTGATTGTGCAGTTGCAAATCTTTTTTGTCGGTAAAAGGGATTTGCTGCAAATCTTCCAAATACCGGATTTGAGCAATATCAATGCCGTATTCTTTAAACATGCTCTGATAAAAGGGCGAGTGGCCGCTCAGGTATTGCAGAGCCGTCTGCATTTGTTCCTCTTGGAAACTTTTGATTTCCTCTTTTGATTTGTATTCTATTTCAACATTCATTTTATTACGGATTTTACCCATTCCACAAATTCATCAATCCACCCTGTCGCTTTGCCGTTAGCCCTAATGCCGAAACCATGTCCGTTTTCATCAAGCAAGAGAAATTGGTGTTTTACATTTTTCTCCGACAAAGCTTTATCATAGTATTCGCTGTTGCGATAATCCACGGTTTTATCTCCTTTGCATTGCAGTAAAAACACCGGCGGCATATCTTCCCGCACGTGTTTTTCCAACGACATCAAATCTTCCATTTCTTTTTTGCGGTGGCGGTATCCCAATAAATTTCGACGCGAACGTTTGTGCGTAATTTCCTCGTTTGACATTGAAATTACCGGATAAATCATTGCGACAAAGGCCGGTTTAAATGATATTTTCGGAATGATTCCCAAGGGTTCCATGAAGTTGGTATCGAAATAAGTCCCGGAGATGCCTGCCAAATGTCCGCCGGCAGAAAATCCCATAACGCCCACTTTATCAGGGTCTATATTGTACTCCCGACAGTTTTCTTTGACCAACTGTATGGAACGCTGCAAATCCTGTATCATGACCGGATGCCTGTTGCCTTGCAGGCCGACACGATAATGGAGTACAAAGGCTGCAATTCCTCGACTTTGCAAATATTCAGCTACTTCACTCCCTTCTTTCTTCATCCCCAGATAACGGTAGCTTCCACCGGGACATATTATGATGGAGATGCCTGTATTTTTTTCTTTTTCAGGAATATATACAGTTAGTTCGCTACGCTTTTGTTGTCTGTTTTGTTTTATTTCTTTCCAAATTTTAATTGTATTTTGAGCCAATAACGAGCTGCTTAAAACAGAAAGAAACAAGAACAAAAGCGTAAAACGAAACTTTTTCATCCTGAATTTACTTTATTTTTTTATTCAAAAATTTTCCCAACATTTTGCCTGCTTCTCCGAATCCGAATGCTATTCTATCAAACAAAATAGGCGAAAGGGCAAAATGGTTATAATCTTTATTTCCGGTAATAGAGGCTAAGGCTGTTTCCTCGCCTTTTTTCACAATATTTACCGATGACCTTATCTTTGCAGGATTAGAGAAAGGGCCTGCAAAATTACCGGGGTCGATGTCAAGAATTTTTACGATAATCGTATATTCAGCATCCGGGGAAACGCCGATGATGATGTTTTTTGATTCATCATTAAAATATTGAATATACGTTTTTTGAAAATTCTCCCTTGCCGAATTTTCCCAATTGGTTTTCCACACATCTGCGTCTTCCGGTGTTTTTTCATCCTGCATCTGTTCTTTCACATAAGATTCTTCCGAGTCGCCATCTATTGTAACGCCCTTAAAATCAAATACAACATTCACTCTTTCCTGACCTTTCAAAAAATCAAGATTCCCTTTTAGTTTCTGAGCCGATGCGGCTGTTACCAATAAACTAAATAAAATTAAAATTCCAAAATGCTTTTTCATAATGATTGTTTTTATAAAATAATTATTAATCGAAACAAAAATACAATATCTTTTAGAGATAACCAAATTTGGTTATATTATTCTATCATTATAAATTTGCTTTATTTATTTTATTCAGCAAATCTTCCAACCCAATCAACTCCCCGCAAGTAGTAACAGCTGTGAGCGGAACGCCTAAAATTCCGTGCAAGTTGACATTTTGGCCGGTTAATAACAAATTTTTCAATTTGGTTCGCACGGAAATGTACGAGAGCGCCAGGTTGTTGCAATCTTTTTTAGCGCCATACAGAGCGCCTTCCTTTCGGTTGTAATAATCGCGAATGGTCAGCGGACTGGCGCTATATACGCTTTGGATGCTGGAACGTATATCGGGAAATACTTTTTCCAATTGCTTGATAATCTGTTGTTCACAACGCTGTTTGAATGTTTCGTAATCTTTTCCGCGTTTGCCGGTGGTGGTATTTTCCCATTGCTTGACCGTTTCAAAATTCATGATGCAGTTGACAATCAATTTTTCGGCGAAGGTGTCGTGCGAAGTTACCGGAGGAGTAATATACATCATGCCTTTCGGCCAATTGTCGGGCGTATATTCGTCGTGTGTCCAGGTCATGTTGTAATCGTCTTGATAGTAGCCGGTGTAATTGAAAAAGGGAAATGTATTCGGTTTAAGAATAATGTACAAGGTAAAAGAGGAATAAGAATTTGGAATGGCATCAATCCGTGTCCAATACGAACGTTGCAATTTGGAAGTGTCGAGCAGTTTGAAAAGCGAAGAAGGATGGATAGACGAAATATACCAATCCGCCCGGCGCTTTTCGCCGTCGGCGGTAACAATATGGTCGATATTTTTATCTTCAATTTCAATGTGCGTAACGTCATTACCGGCATATACTTCCCCTCCCGACTGACGAATCACTTGTGTCAGCGCATCGGCCAATTGTTGACTTCCGCCTACAAAGCGGCCGGCGCCTTCGATGTAGAATTTACTGATAAATGCGTGGATATAGACGGGTGTTTTGTATTGTTCGCCGGCATAAAGCGGGTTGGCAAGCCCCAATACGGAGCGCAGGCGTTCATTTTCCGTAAACGAATCAATAAAATCGCCGACACTTTGCATCAGCGTGTCGGGATATTCACGCATGGAAGTTTCGGAATATTCTAAGTTATAATGTTTTACCGTATCGCAAATCGCATACAAGGCTTGAACATACCGTGTTATGTTTTCTTTTTCTTCCGGAAATTCTTTTCCCAATGTTTCGATAAATCGCTCGGATCCTTTAGCGAAGCGGTATTCCTTTTGGTCGGAACCGATTTGAAAAAGTTCAAAACAATCGTCATCTTCCGGCAAGATAGACAGTTTGTCCAAGATGCCCAAATAGGAGCAGAGGCGATTCAACACGCCACCCGGCTGGAAAGCGCCGATGACATGAATTCCGGTTTCAAAAACAACTCCTTCCCGCTGAAACTGATGAAGTCCGCCGCCAATTTGGTTATGTTTCTCAAAAATCTTTACAGAAAAACCTTCTTTACTCAAAATAGCGCCGCAGAATAGTCCGCCGATTCCTGCACCAATGATGATAATTGATTGCTTTGAAGCCATATTCGTGGGTCAATGTGTTTTTTGGCCACAAAAATACAATAATTTAGTTAAATATTTGGAAAACGAATGAATAAATAATTTATGGGCGTATGGATGCGCCCGAAATCGTCCTTAAATATTCCGCTGTTTTTTCAAAAAGGTCATAAAATGATGTTGGGGTTTCTTTCAGAGAAACTTTCAATACCGAATAAACATTTGAATTATTATCCGGAGTCTTTTGACTATAAAAGCAACAAAAGAGTAAAACGCGCGTACTTTTAGAAGTAGAAATAGATGACGAATTAAAGTTTGCAAATGCCATGCAACTTTTAGGCTGTTATTTTCGTCTTATTAATATTTAACAACTATATAGGGCAGTTCAGCTTTTCATGTTCTTTATCTGCTCCACAATTGCATGAATGCCCAGCAGTTCTCCGGCAGTGATGATGGCGCCGATGATAACGCCCAATATGCCGTGGGAATTGATGTTTTGCCCTACCTGAAAAAGATTGGGAATTTTGGTTCGTTGCGAAACCGTTGATTGCGTCGGTTCCATGCAATCGCGGAGTACACCGTACATCGACCCATCTTCCGTTCCGGTATAATCTAAATAAGTGAGCGGCGTGGAGGTATAATAATGCGCCACATTGACTTGCGTACCAGGCATTTGGCTTTCCAAAAGATTGAGTAAGCGTTCGGCTTTTTCTTGCTTAAATGCGTCATAATCTTTGCCTCGGCGGCCAATTTGCGTACCTGCCCACGGCGCTACGTCGGCATAATTCATATAGGTCATTAAAATAGCGCCGTCGGCATATTGCTGTTCAACGGAAGAGCAAAGGTGCATATACAAAAAACTGTTCGGCCACGTGTCTTGGCTATAATTGCCGCCTCGCCAAACATCATCCGGTTGCTTGTAATGATACAAGTTGGAATTGAAATAAGGAACCGTATTTTGCTTGAAATGAATATATACCGTAAAATTGCCAATCGTATTGGTCAAAGCCGAAATGCGTTCGCGGTAGGATTTACGAATCAGATTCGTACCTAACAATTCAAGCATGCGCTTCGGATGAATATTGGATATGAAATAGTCGCCCCGCACTTCTTCGCCGTTTTTGAGAGTTACGCTGACCGCTTGCGTTTTATCACAATTTATTTGGCTTACCGGCGAAGACGAAAGTACCGTTCCGCCCATCGACCGGATAGATTTTACCAAGGATTTGGCGATAATGTCGCTTCCGCCCACGATACGGTAGGTGCTCTTGTTGTAAAAATCATTGATAAGCGCATGAATGTACAGCGGCGTTTTATCTTTTACCCCGGCATATAGCGGCAGATTTCCAGCCAATACACTTTGTAGCAACGGATTCTTTATAATTGATTCGATAAATCCGCTGGCGCTCTGTTTGATGTATTTCTCATTGAGAAAAACCATAGAATCGGTATATTGAAACGAATAGAGCGGAGAATTACCGGCAACATCGCCAATGATACGGCAATAATTTTGCAAATTACTCCGTTCGGCAGGAAAGTGTTGCGCCAATGATTCCACAAAATTTTCTTTGCCGTTTGCAAAAGAAAATCTTTTTTCTCCTATGGAAATCAAGTCATAAGCCGTTTTATCCAATGCGCGCACTTTCACGTCGGGAAGCAGCGACAGATAGTTGAAATAGTTGTAAAGCGCCTGCCCTTTTTCCATGCTGCCAATGTAGTGCATGCCCGTTTCAAATTTCACGCCGTGACGGGTAAACGTCTGAAGGCAACCGCCCACTTGGGCGTTTTTTTCCAATATGGTTACCCTGTATCCGTTTTTTGCCAGGATATAACCGGTAGTTAATCCGCCCAAACCGCTTCCGATGATGATGACATGCTTATTCATTGGCTTGTATCTGATTAACAATATAGTGCAACAGCGCAACCATACGAATGTTCAAGTTTACTCCTTTGAAAGTATGGTCGGCATTCATTTCTACAACAACCTCCCTATCCTTAACGATTTCGTCCAAAAACGGCGAGTAGCCATCGCCGGGAATCACGACAGCTGCATGGTCTTTTCCCTGCCGCAGTTTGCCGGTAATAAAATTGACAGTGTAAATACTCCGGGGTATAAGCTGTGTTTGCTCATGCTGTTTGCGTTGCTTATAGCTTAGGTCGTTCAACAATTGGGTTAGAGGCACCTTCCATTTTCCTGAAAAAAATAATCCGAATCGAAGCCATATTTTTTTCTTAGAAGCAGACCAATAATCGGCTGCCGGAGAGCCATTAAGAATGCCGCTTACATTTATCCATGCTTTTATGGCGCTTAGCGCATCCGGATTCTGTATTTTTTCCCAAGCAAGGGATGTTTCCAAACCGCCTTTGCTTACGCTGACAACGATAAGATTGCGATGCTGTTTACTGATTTCCTCCAATTTTCCGGCAATCAGTTTTGCGTTTTCTTCAACAAGTCCCCACTGCTGCGTTTTAATTATCTCATTCGGTATTTTGGCGGCATCAAGCAATTCCCGCTGCTCCCAAAAATTTCCAATATTGGATTCGTAATTAAATGCGGGAACAAAAACGATGTAAAAATCCTTTAGAAAAGACAGTTCCCGTTCAAGTTCCAGAGGAAACAACGTGTCGATAACGGATAAATAGTAGTCCTGCAACCGCCGGTTTCTTTCCTGTTCGTATAACCTTTCTACCAAAAACAAGCTGGCCACATGTAGTGAATAGTTCTTTGTAATATCTTTCAACAATTCGTTATTAAGTTCGACATCGCGGTAACTTGCGAACAAATTTACCACGCTGCTGTCTTGACGATCGGCAAGCATGGCGGCAGCTAATTCGTGATCAACTAAGGTGGAAAAAGGACGTCCGAACAGGCTGCCTTCTACCTGAAAGGTTTTCTGTGCCATACAGATAGCGCTTATAATAATACATATTGCAAGTAGCTGCAGCCGTAAGTCGAAGCGCAATGTCATTAAGTCAAGCCTCATAAAGCTATTTTATAGTTTGTTAGCGTAACATATTTTCCATGCTTCGAAGAAATTGGCTTTCAACTTCAATATCATCAACGCAACCATAGAAAATGGCAAAGGTAGTAATTTTTCATTAAAAGAATTGTTCATTGAAAGAAAAAGATGTTGCCATGAATAAAAAACATACTTTTAACTGGGGTTGTATTGTTTCATCAGCTATTTACACAATATTGATTATTACGCTCGTGGTTTTTGGCCTGAAAGTAATTTTCGGCTGAGAAGGCTTGGGCGGGTGGAGTTGAGGAAGATCGCAAAAGAAATCCCTTCGGGATTTTATTCATTATTTATGGTCAAATTTTTAGGTAATCCTGCGCAACTGCGAGCCAACGCGACCTTATCGGCATCTTGTTCGGTAGCAATTACCTGTATGTTTTTGTGCACCAATGCAAAAAGAAAACTGTAAACGCCATAGCCGTTATTTTCAATCAAAACCGGCCCCTCGCCCTGGTAATTATCAATCATTTCTAATTGCTTTGACTTTTCTATTTGTTTAAATTCTTCCTTTACACCACGTTCAATTTCAAGGCCTTTATAAAGATAATTATGCAAAACAAAACTTTTGAAATAAATTGCCGTTTCTAATTGTTTCGACAACGCTGTAAACGTATCCTGATAATAATGCCGTACCTGTTTTGTCCGCGCAGTATAATCGGCGGCAAACCGGGAATCATCAGGCGTGATGCGCGGGTGCACTTGAACGGTAATCGTTCCTTCGCGCAGCATAAAATCTTTTTTCGGCAATACATGCCCTGCGCCATGAATGAAAACCGGCAAAATATCGAGCTGCAATTTTTCAGCCAAATAGAATGCTCCCCGGTGGAAACGCAGAATAGAACAATTTTCCGAACGAGTTCCTTCGGGAAATACAACGATGGAATAACCGTTTTGCACCCTTTCGGAAAGTTTTTCAATGCTTTGTTCAATGCCATTGGAGACCGGATAAAAATCGGCGTATTTGATTAAACGACCGTAAAAAGGATTATTCCAAACCCAATCGTTGGTCAGGATAATGAGTTTAGGCGTGAGCATCATCAAACACATCAAATCCAAATGCGCTTGGTGGTTGCAGATAATGACCGCCGGTTTATCGAAACTTTCGCCGGACAAATTTTCATATTTGAACTTTACGCCGGGAACATGCCGGATAACAAAATTCGCCACCCAACGTAAAATGGAATGATAACGAAGCCTTTTCCGTTCGCTTTTTTTGCCAAAACTAAATAGAAATATTCCGGTAGTTGTGATAAAAAAACTGCCTATCAGAAAAACGGTAAAAGCAAGAACCGATGCCGCCAAACGTTTAATTGTAATGGGAACTTCCCTGAATCCCTGTTTGTTGGTCGTCAACCATCGGAAAATGAACGGCGGAATAATGTACGCCATCAGCACCACCGAAAACATACCGATAATCGTTACTTCCGCCAGCGAGCGCACAGCGGGATGTTTGGCAAAAATCAAAGCGCCGATACCGATAAACATGATGAACGCTGAAAGGATAATGCTATTCTTGTAAGAGGCAAGCATTTTGCGCCGGTAGGTATATTCGTACATCAAGCCTTCTGTAATGAAAATAGTGTAATCGTCGCCTTGTCCGAAAATAAAAGTTGCCAGAATGATATTCACAATGTTAAATTGCATATTGCCCAATTGCATAATACCCAAAATCCACACCCAACTGACCGCTAAGGGAAGAAATGAAAGAATGCTGATTTCCAATCGTCCGAAAGAGAAGGTAAGAAAAATGAAAACGATAAATCCGCAGATATAAAGCACATAATTGAAATCGCCGGAAAGAGAATCCACCATCCGTTCCCCGATGCTGCGGGCATCGAAGAAAAATGTGTCCGCATTGGATGGGAGGGCATTTTCCAATTGTTCCATATTGTCTTTTTCGCAATACAATAAACTGATTATCCTATTCCTGTCTTCGCCTTTTACCAAATAATTATCTGTTAAAAGCGAGGAAATCGGGTTAAAATAACTTGCGGTTTGCGGTGTAAAATCCGTATAAAGGAGTTGAGTAAAATCCTCAAAAGAGTCTTGTTTGAAACCTAATTTAGCAGATTCAACTTCAATTTGTTGCACGAGCGTTTCCCTGCGCGGTTTCCAAAAGTCGTTCCAACGGTCGATGCGTTTCTGCTGTTCTCCTTGAGACGAAAGAAAGACGCCAATTCCCGAAATACTTTCAATCATTCCCGTTTGCCGGAGAGAATCCAATAACGTACCATTCTGTTCATAAACAGACAGGGCATCATCCATCGTTTTGCCTTCGGAGATAAAATAAACAATCTCCATCTCTTTCTTTTCTATCGACTGCAACAATTCGTTCATGTCTTCGCGCTGCTGCTCGGTCATATAGTTGATAGCATTCATATCCGCCTCAAAAGTAGTAAATTGGCTCAGATATAAAAACACCACAGTCAGCGCCAAAACCGTCCACATAATCCATTTCTTCCGTTCCGGAGCAAACCCCGCCAATCGTCCAAAAGACAATTCCTTAAGGACTTTAAAGTCCTTAGCTCTTTTCATCAAATGCGGCAAAAACAACAACACAAACAAAATCGTCCCCACCAACAGCAGCGACCCAAACAGCCCCAAATCGCGCATGGCGCTTGAATCGATAAACAGCAAACTGAGAAATGCGCCCACCGTAGTTATATTTCCAATCAACAGCGGAGGAATAATTTCTTTCAGCGCTTGTTTCCGGTTTCCCTCATGCCGGAGATGGTCGATAAAATGCAAGGGATAATTGATAGCGATTCCCACAAATATCGAACTGATACCCACCGCAATAACCGAAATGCTATCCTTAAAAACGGCCAACAATCCCAAGGCAAACAACCAACCGAACAAAACGGAAAAGAAAATAAGAAACAAATTGCGAGCGTTGCGGAAGAAATAAATTAAAAGAGCAAGTATTAATACTATCGCCAAAATACTCGCCAACAAACTGTCTTTTTTTATTTGTCCGGCATTGGCAACGGCAATGGCGGATGCGCCGAAACAACTGATTTTCAGATCGGGAAATGTCACAGCTGTCTGCTGAATTGTTTGGTCAATCATTTCCAAAAGAGCGGCATTGCCCGCCGTTTCGCTGATGCCGTAAGGAGAACTAAGCATAATCCTTCCTTTTTTTCCGTTGCGGGAAAAAATATAACCGTTATTCAATTCTTCATTGTCGCCAGCTTGGAAGTCTTTCAATTTCAACAACAAAGGAGAAAAGAGATGCAGCGGATCAGCCACCATATTCTGTTTCATCAAACCACCCGAAGGAAGCATCAAAAGGCGTTTATCTTCGTTCAATTGCGTATTTACAAATTCGTCCGGCAGCAGCAAAGAATCCATTCGCGCATAATCGGCTTCAGTCAAAAAATACGGCGCATTTTGTTGGATAAATTCGGTCAATTCAAGAAATTGGCTTTCGTCCACCTGCGAAATGACTTTGGGAATGATATGCAAACTATCGCGTTCGTTCAACAAAAGTACAAATTGGTCAATCGCTTCCATGATACGTTCGGCATCGTTCAAAGTCGAATCCTTCATAGAAAAATTGACTATCAATTGATTGGAATTGCTGATGTGTTGATAAACCGCATTGATTTGCCGATTGGTTTCATTATCCGGCAAAAATTCGGCAATATCTTCCTTGTATTCCAAACGCAACAAGGAAAGTGTCAATCCGATTGTAAGCAATGCCAATAACCCGATTAACAATTTTTTATGCGAAAGAAAACAGGTATATGCCGAAATAAAAAAATGGTTCATGTTGTCTGAACTTTGATTTTAATGTGATTTATTTGTTGTTATCATTGTTGAAAGTTTCCGAAAAAACCTTGAAGGATATCCATAAACCACCGCTCCAAAACAAAAAAACGTATTCAACAAGCTGATGCGCAAAAAATCCCTACCGGGTCGGAAATGGCTTATTCGTGCGCCTTTTACCGGGTAATGCACCTGAATAGAAATCGGAATCAGGGGGATGTTTCGCCATGCTGCCCGCACCAACAACTCCAATTCTGCCTCGTAGCGCGATGTTAGCGGACGCATTCCCTTCATTTGCTTTAATGGATAAAGCCGAAAACCGGTTTGCGTATCGGACAGTTTGATTCCGGTTTGCACGGTAAACCAAAAATTGGAGAATTGATTGGCAAAAGTGTTTTTCGCGGGCATATTCTTTTGTTTCAGCAATCGGCTGCCAATAATCATCGCGCCGGGATGTTGACGGATTGCTTCTACGAACAAAGGTAAATCTTTCGCCAGATGTTGCCCGTCGGAATCCATGGTAATGGCATACGAAAAACCCAATTCTTCCGCTTTGTCAAAACCCCGGCTGAGGGCATAGCCTTTCCCCTGATTCGGCGAATAAGAAACAATATTGATTTGCGATTGGTAATGCGCTAAAATCAATTGGGTGGCATCCGTTGAGCCATCATTAACCACAATTACATTCGCCGTATATTGCAACACGGCATCCAATACCCACGCCAGATACCGCTGATTATTGTAAGTGGGGATGATAACACAAATATCCATAGTTTATTGACGTTTTAAAAACAGACTTAATTTGGCGAATTGCGCAGTTTCCCAATGCACCAAAGCCGAAAATTTATAGCCATCCTCCACCGTAGAAATTTTGGAAAACGACACTCGAACGGTATCCACCATCCTTGGGTCGATGACCGATAGAAATTTCACGTTGTGTATCTTGTGGAGAAAAAGCGTTTCTCCGGTTTGTTGCTCCATCAATTCCTTGCAAAGTTGAATGATGCAAACCCCCGGCGTAATCGGATTTCCCGGAAAATGCGCCTTGTAAATAAAATGTTCTTTATGGAGCGAAATCACATATTCAAAATCCGTTCCTTCGCCACTTGCTTGTTTTAGGATGTAAAAATCATCTAATAGTTTCATTATTCGATAAACTGAAATGCATATTCAATATTCCGTTTCTCATTTTTCAATATAAATCGTCCGTCGGGCAATTGCTCTAAACTTTTCCCTTTAACGGCTTTTCCTTCTGCTGCGTTCCAAAGCAAAAAAGCAAAATCCGATTCCACTGTTCTGCGGATATACCATTTATCCAAAAAGGAAATGGTGTTTTTCAATTTGCATTTCCCTTGGGGCGCAACAAAATCGAAGGCTTTGATTCCGAACTCGTTAATCAAACTTCCGCGCCATTCGTTGTTTATGTATTTAAGAACCATTATGCCCGATACTTCCGCTTGTTTAGCTTTTATCAATATCCTGTACTTGGAAACCTTGGTCGTATCAAATAGCGTTTTCCCGGATAAAACACTGTTTTTCGCAGTATTGCACGACACCAACAATAGCAAACAGAAAAAGAAGCATGTCATTGCGGGCTTGACCCGCAATTCTCTTTTAATTAATAATGAATTTCGCATTTTCAATCGCTTTATTGAATTGTTTCCCTGATAACACAATAGTCGTTGTGTCGCCGTTTTGTTCCTCCATCTCCACTTTGTCCACGGAATAATCTTTTACATTGAACGTCAATTGGATGGTCGAAAACATCTTTTTCATTTCTTTTTGAAGCGGAATCAGATGTACTTGCCATTGATTTTCGCTCCAATAGTAATTGATGGTAAAGCTTTTAATGTCCTTTAATCCATTGCCGTTGATGCCATTCATCATCACTTTGATAATCTCCTGAAAAAACTTGCTCGATTTTACATCAATCACATTTGTTTTGCCCGCTTCGGCTTGCATCATTACTTTTTTGTCGTTCAATACAAAGGTGTAAAGATATGGAGAATTGTATTCCCAACGTAAACAATTATCGTTCCGGTAATACATTTTCCCTTTTGAAACCATTTTTTCATTCAAAAGCGACAATTCTTTCACTTGCTCAAAATCGCAAATCAGACTTTTCATTTGAGCCGACGAAGCGGTTATTTTTTCCAACATCAACTGTTGTTGTGCGGAAGTTGCCGGAATCAATTTTTGTGCATTCAGATTCAGACTGAAAATCAATATTGTGATAAAAAATAGACCTTTTTTCATTCTATTGTTATTTTGCAATTAAAACAACGCCGCCCATAATTAATAAAACGCCCACCCAACGAATAGCCGGAACGGTTTCGTGAAAAATATAAATGGCAGCCAACATTCCAAAAACATAACTGATGCTAATCATCGGATAAACCATCGAAAAATCAAAATGTTTGATGATATATAGCCACAACACTGTTGCGGCAGCCATACAAATTCCCGATGCGAGTAACCACCAGTTCGTCAACAGTTCGCTAAAAAACGCCCACGTAAAACTGAATTTCGCCATGCGATTCATGGCAAACTTCAAACAAACTTGTCCGCCGGAAAGAAACAAGCATTGTATTATTGACAATAAAATTATTCTCCACATGCTGATAAAAGTACAAATGTATGATTTTTATTTTCAATCTGGTTGTAAAACAGGATGTTTTTTACCCTTTTTTGTTCTTTTTCATCCGAATCAAGGAATAAATGCGCCGGTATGCGTTGCTGATGCAGGCAAGTAGCGGCGGCATAAACGCCCAATCCCGGAGCGGTATAGGATTCGCCGAATAGATGTTTGTAGCGGAGCAGTTTTTTGCCGGGAAATAATGTCGGGCAAATATCTGCGTAAACTTGGTCGTTTGCCGATTCTCCGCTGTTGCCAATCATCACGGCATCAATGTCGTCGAAAGAGCATTGGGCTTTTTTCAAGATTTGCGTTAGGCGGTCTTGAAGGAAATTAAGGAATTTAAGGTCTTTAGATTCCTTAAGTTCCTTACAATAAAGCGCCTCCACACCGCTTATCCGGCAAAGCGCACCCTCTTTTTGCTCTGCGCCCAGCATCATACTCACGGCGGTTTCGCCGCTAAAGCCATTTTCGGCATTGCCCAAATAGCCAATGCGTTTCAAAATAGTAAAATACTTGGGTGTCATTTCATCGTGTGCACCCACGAGAGCGGTTTGTATTTGTCCGTTTTTTAATTGCATGAAAGCATCCAGCAGCGCCGACTCAAAAGAGATACCTTTGTGGGAATAGGTGGAATTGTAGCCGCGGCACCGGGTATCTATGGCAATGAGCGAACCGATGGTATTGTGCGTGGACTGCATGAAATGCGTAGGTTTGAGCATTTCCTCGCCTTCAAGCAATAAAGCTAACAAAAAAGACTCCGTATTTTCGATACAGCCTAAACCGGTGCCGGTAATGATGGCATCGGGATTGGTAATGTTTGTAGCCTCCATTACCTGCCGAGAAGTAAGCAGCGCCCGTTTCAACACTTTACCCAAACGACGCGCTACATTCGGCTCAAAATAGAGCTTGTAATCCGGGTCAATTGCACGGATATAAGGTTCATTATATGGCAAAGGATTATTCATCCAGTCTTCAACCAAAGGCGATTGAATGGAAATCTGCTTGGCATCTAAAATGTAAACTGCACTCGCTTTAAATTCTTTAAAGACCTTAAAATCCACCTTCGAAAAAACCAAAGCCGTTTCATTCCCGCCAAACCCAAAGGAATTAGACAATACATGCTTAAACCTAACAGGTTTTTGAAACCTGTTAGGTTTAGTATCACAACAATACGGCTCAAAATTTAATTCCAACATTTTTTCTGAAAAATTCAAATTCACCGGGATAAAATTATGTTGCAATGCCAATAGTGAAATTACCGCCTCTACGCCTCCCGCCGCACTGGTAGTGTGTCCGGTAAACGATTTTGTGGATGAAACCGGGGGAGTTTTTGTGCCGAAAAGCCGCTCAATCGCTATTCCCTCGCTTAAATCGTTGTTGCCTGTTCCGGTGCCATGCGCATTGATATAGTCGATATCTTCCGGTTTTAGACCTGCAGAAGCCAAAGCATTTTTCATTGCCAAATACGCGCCTTCGCCATCGGACGATGATGCCGTTTGGTGAAAAGCGTCGCAAGTGTTGGCACAACCGGAAAGACGCGCCAATGGTTCTATGTTCCTTTTTCGTGCGGATTCTTCCGATTCCAGAACGATATATGCTGCGCCTTCGCCCAAATTCAATCCGGCGCGGTTGGCATCGAACGGTTTGCATTGCTCTCGGTCGAGTATCATCAAAGTGTTGAAGCCATTGAGATGAAATTTGGTAAGACATTCGCTCCCGCCTGCAACAACCACATCGGCTCTTCCGTCGCGAATCAACTGTGCGCCCAGCATTATGGCATTTGCCGCCGATGAGCAAGCTGTTGAAATTGTTTCTACTAAGGAGAAAATGCCAAAATAATCGGCAATCATTTCCGTACAGGCGCCGCAATTCTGCGTAGCAATGTAGTCGTTTTGGGTATCATTGTCCAAAAAATCCAAATAATATAACTCGCCTTTATCCATTCCACCGACAGTTGTGCCGGAAATAAAAGCAATTCGCAATCCTTTCATTTCGGCTACATTTTGAGGGGATTGCGGGTCAAGCCCGCAATGACAAAGGGCTTCGCGCACGGCAATCATTCCCATCAAAGAAGTACGTATGTGAATATCCGTTTCAGGAATATCCAGCAATTGCATCATCTCTTCGTTCGTGAGTTTGACTTCGCCAACCGGAAATTCGGTGTGAGACGTTTTCAGATAATGAAGCGGTGCAATACCTGAGCGTTTTTCCTGCAACGCCGACAGTGTTTCCTGTTTGTTATTTCCTATCGCGGAAATAATACCTGCACCGGTAACAAAGATTCCGTTTGGCATATTTATTTTTTCCTGTTTGCCTGAATGTATTCAGCCAATATCCGGACGGATTTGAAAATGTTGCGCCCTTGCGAAGGATCTGTCAGCTTGATGCCGTAATTTTTTTCCATCAGAACAATCAGTTCCAAGGCGTCGATGGAATCCAAACCAAGACCGGCTCCAAAAAGCGGTGCGTCATCCAAAATATCCTCCGGTTTTACGTCTTCCAAGTTTAAAACTTCAATAATTTCTCCTTTTAATTTTAAAATTAATTCTTCCATGTATTTTCTTTTATATTGAAATAATCAGTGCAAAGTTACAATAAAATTCTTATGTCGCCACTTCTTTTCACAAATCCACCCGTTTCTTCTGATGATACAAAATAGCAATATACACGCAAGCCGCAGCAAATGCTACCGCAGCAATACATTCGGGGAGAATGTCCAAAAAACCGCCGTCGCGAATCAATAAATCGTAAAAGCCTTCCAATCCCCAATTCAAGGGAGAGGCGGCGCTTAATAGTTGCATAGGTCTGGGCATGGCGAATACCGGAATCCATATTCCACCGATAGCCGCCATGATGACGGTCGAGATGGACGCAAAAATAGAGGCTTGTTGATGGCTGGTCGCAATTTTACCGATGGCAATTCCGTAACCGATAGCCGATAATGCCGAACAAATTCCCATCAACAACAATAAATGATACTGCGTTCCAACCGTTAAAGAAGGTAATCCGAGTAAGGGAAACAGATAAATCCCCATCAGAAAAATCGCAGCAAATTGCAGCAGGCAGACCGCCATATACACAAATGTCTTGCTCAACAAATACAAATAATAGGGACAGGATGTCGTTAATAAACGGGTAAAACTGCCTTCTTCGCGTTCCTTGATGATATTTCCGGCTAACGAAATCGTGATGAAAAAAATCGCAAATAAACTCCATGCCGGAACGTTGTGTTGCGTGGAATTGGGAATGGTTTTGCTTTTATCGGTCATCGCATATTGTTCGTTGAAAACCACCTGATTTTTCGATAATTGAATATCGGCAATCGGCATAGGCGACAGTTTATCGACTTCGGCGGTAATTTCTTTAAACAGAAAATCACTTTCGATGCGAACGGCATATTCTCGCAAGGTACTCATCAAGGTATTGCGGAAAGAACTTTTAGCCGTTGGGTCGATATAGATATTGATTTGTACGGAATCGCCGGACGAAGCAATTGCCGTTCCGTTAAAGGCGCCGATAACGTAGCGTTTTACATTTTTCCGGATTTGATTCGTTGCATTTTCAGGGATTACAATACCAATCATGGATTTTCCTTGCGATACGGCGCGTACTAATTCTGCCTCACCCGCTGTTTCCTTGGTAACGGAAAAAATTCCGGACGCTTCGATTTGACGTTCAATCGCCAAGCCCAACGAGTCTTCATCCTGATTGAGCAAGAGTAAGGGAATACGTGTTTCGTGGAGGACGTTGAAAGTGCTGTCTTGCAAATAAGTCATAATAACCACCAGCAACATCGGCATCAGAAACATCATGCACAAACCCGCTTTATCGCGAATCAGCAACAAAAAATCTTTGTATATCAGGAAATTTAATCTTTGCATCAGTCTCTCAGTTTTTTTCCGGTCAGTTGCAAATAAAGCGCTTCGAGCGACGAACAAGCGCCTCCGGCTTCATTTTTAATCAATTCTTCAGGCGTTCCCAGACAAATGAGTTTTCCTTCATCAATAAAGGCGACCTGTGTACAAAGCGATTCCGCTTCTTCCATGTAATGCGAAGTATAAACCAAGGTGCTTCCCTCGCGGTTAATTTCTTTCAGGTTTTCCAAAATCAATGTCTTGGATTGCACGTCCACGCCCACAGTCGGCTCGTCGAGAAACAGTATTTTCGGACGATGCAATAAGCCTGCAATCAGATTGATTCGCCGTTTCATTCCGCCTGAAAAATGTTCAATTCGTCGATGTTTACTCTGTTCTAATCTGAAAAAAACCAATAATTCGTCGATGCGGTTTTTCAGTTCGGCGCCTTTCAAACCCATGATTCCGCCGAATACTTTCAGATTTTCGTAGGCGGTCAATGCCGGATAAAGAGCAATGTCCTGAGGCACTACGCCTATCAGCGATTTGATTTCACGCAACTGATGTTGCAGCGAATAACCGCAGATATTGACCTCGCCCTCTTTGAACGAGCGAAGTCCGCATAAAATATGGATAAGCGTTGTTTTTCCCGCGCCGTTCGGACCTAACAGTCCAAGTATTTCTCCTTGGGAAATAATCAGCGAAAAGTGACTTACGGCAGGAAACGTATTCCCTTTGTAGGTCTTAGATAAATCCTTGATTTCTATTGCCGCCGGTTGCATGATTTATTGGATAAATTTGCGTAAACCGGTAAAGAATCTTTTTTCCTCTTCGGAAATATGGACTAACTTATCTGCCAATTGGTCGTAGCTGCAAACATTTCCATTCCTCTTTTTGAATTTTCGGGAGGCTTCATAGGCAAAATCGCGCCACAAGTCGCCGATGCTCGTCATTTGTTGAGAAAAATCTTTGAGTTCCGGTTTTTCAACAATTGCAGCCGCTTCCTGTAAAAATGCCGCATACATATAACGAAAACCCGCTCCGCCTGTTCCGATTTCTTCGAGCATCCGGATGGTTTGCGCCAAATGTAATGCCGCTTTCCGAGAGCCTAATTTTGTTTCCCACCGGCGCATCTTATTCGCCATCAGGGCAATTCCTTTTACCCCGAAATAAGGAATAGGAATATCCAACATCCGCTTACAGTTGAGTTTGATACCGCTGATAATACCTGTTTTCAGGTCAGGCGATTGAGTAGAAACTTTTTTCACCCAATACATTTTTCCCATTGGAGGATAAGTGCCTTTGGCAAAACGCACCCGCTTGAGTTCTGCCGAATTGAGTTGGTTTGTAACCAACGAAACAGGGTCGCTCACGGTGTAAACATCCTCTTCTTTCCCAATAACACAAAGGTTGTGCGCATTAAAATGGAAACGATATTCTTTGGGAAAATACGGAAGAAAAAAAACGCCAACCACAATGCCGACCGGTTTTCCGTTCAATAGCAATTTATCCAAGGCTTTCATCGATTGGTCTTCCCGCATCGGATACAGGCGCGTGCTGATTTTAACGTGCAAGCGTTTGGCTACGCGGGCAAAAATTTGTCCCGGCAACGGCCGGAAAGAAATCACCGGCATACCGTGCATGGTAATGAAAGGCATATAGGAAAAAAACAAACCCGCGCCTAATCCCAACACCATCGGTTCGCTAATGTCAATGCCGTAATACCGCAACATATTGGATGTTACGCCACTCTCACAATGCGCCGCAGGTTTATGTTCAAAATTTATCTTCATTCATTAAACCTTTTTCAGTTCTTCTACTGTGATATTCAAAACAGATGCATATTTCTCCAATGCAGTTTCATCCAACTGATTAAAGACTTCGGGTTGCAAATGTTTTTTAATTGTTTTTTTGGAAATTCCGGAATAGGAAGACAAAATGCCCACATCGAACAAATGTATGGCTATATGATAAGCCAACGGGCTTTTCTTCCCTGCTAATACTTCCTTGCGAATGTTTTCCGCTTCTTCCGAAATGGCTTCCCATGCGAGGGCAAGCGCTTCATTTTGGGGTTCCCAACCCACACTTTCTACCGGATGATAATTTCCGTCTTCATCGGTCGCATAGTAAATATCGCGAACGCTTGTTTTTTCTAAATACCGGCTGTCTTGGGGCACTTCTTCAATCTTCACAGGCTCAAAATTTCAACTGTTCAACATACGGTTAATAAACAATATCCGTAAGAAAAACGCGCGCTTTCGGGCGTCATCATCAGGATTTTCTGTCCTTTTTCCAATCGACCGAAGTGATATAATTCTTCCAGCATGAGAAAATTGGAAGCCGACGCCACGTTTCCGACCGTTGGCAGGTTGATAAACCATTTTTCTTCCGGAATAGACAAGTCCGAACTTTCGAGTTCTTCCTTTATTTTATCTTTGAAAAACATAGAAGACAAATGCGGTAAAAACCAATCTATCTCCTCTATTTTAAGTTTTCTTTTTTCTACAACTTCCTTTAGGAAAAGACCGCCCAATTGCGTGATACTTTCGCTCAATTGGCGGGTATCTTGCTTTAGGGAGAAAAGGGATTTGGTCAGCCATTCCTCTTCCGGAAAGGATGCCCAGCCATGAAGTTCTCCGTTTTCGTCTTTTTCTCCGCCGGCATACATACACGTTTCCCGGATGTTGGCGTATGAACAAATATCAATCCATTCAATCTTGAAAGAAATTCCGCTTTTTGCCGGTTCTTTCTGCAACAAAACCGCAGCAGCGCCGTCGGATAACATCCACCGCAGAAATTCTTTTTCAAAAGCGATGATGGGTTTTTCCGATATCTGACTTAATTTTTTGATTTCTTCTTCAAAATAACGCCCTCTCATCCAAGCCGAAAATCGTTCCGAAGCCACACATACGGCATTTTCTTTGTCGCCGGAAAGCACGGACAACCAAGCGTATTTCAAGGCTTGAATACCGGTACAGCAAGAACCGGCAAAAGAAACGACTTCGGCATTTTTCCCGCCCAATTTTCCGTGAACCATAACTCCGTGCGAAGGCATTACCTGTTCGGGAGAAGCTGTTGCTGCCGAAAGCAAATCAATATTATCTACGAAAAGTCCTTGCTCGCAAAGCAACTGTACGGCGCGCGCAGCCATGTCAATATTGGTATGAGTTACATTCCCTTCTTTATCAAGGGCGTAATAACGTTGCTGTATTCCGTTGCTTCTTAAAATGACACGTCTTGCCAACGAAGGCTTTTGATTAATTAAACCTAAATACTGCTCCATTTCATCGTTACTAACCGGCGAATTTGGCAAATATTTAGCGATAAATGTTATATATACGTTACGAATCATGATGCAAAGATAATAAATATTATTTTTCAATCCTCCCAAAAAATAAAATTTTGTATGCAAAAGTAGATACAATGGGTAATGCCATAATCGGCAACAAGTGATTGAGTAAGCGCACAAATTCTATCTTAATTTTGCCAAATACTTCCGCTTAAACGTTACCATCAACTCAAAAATTAAACACTACACTGAATTAGCTTATCTTCTCGTATCGACTTACATCTGAACGGATAAGCTATATAAAAAAGCAATAATCCAATGGGCGATACTACGTATAATACGAAAAACAGATAGTGTTTGAAAATTTGCAAACGAAAGTTCCGTTCGGGAGCGTTATATGCTCCTTTCCGCAGCACCCATTTGGATAAGACGCCAAAAATCCGGTGTCCGGTTTTTTCAACGAAAGCGATGCTTGGTTTATATTCGATGGCGTTTTGCTGCATCAATTTCTCTTGCAGGCGGGAAAAATCGCCGGCGGCAAGCGCGTCGGAAATCGTTTGTCCGAAAACGGCGGCATGTTCAATGTCTTCGGGAGAAACGCCGGCAGCAGGAAATAAACCGCTTTTGGCTTGTTTGCCATACAACAACCAACGAACAACTGTGATAACGCTTACCAAATTGGGCGCATGGTCCTGCAAAACAATGTTGCCGACCAATTTTCCGCCGCTTTGCGCAAGGTAGAATTTGATTTTTTGCTGAGCCATTATCCACATATTCCGGCATCCGTTCACGGTAATGACGGATTTGCCTTTTAAATAATGTTGAATAGCTGCATCCTGAAAAAATCCGCTTACAGGAATTGAAGGCGACAAAAACCAGGATTGATATTCGACAATGACTAAGTCCGCATCGGCAATATCGCTCAAATCAATTGCTTGTATCTCGCAGGGAATGCCTTGCCGAGATTCGGGGAAAGCCTGAAAAAAAGCGTCGGACGACCATGGAAAAGGATACGCCGTTTTCGGAACAATTTCTTTGTAAACGACTTCATAACCGGCTTTCGCCAACGGACTGCATATTGATTGCAATATTTTCAATCCCTGACCGGTTTGTGTGTAATAAAAGGCTGCTACTTTGCTCATTGTTTCTAAATATTAAACTTGTCATCCGCTATGGGAACATTTTTCTTTTTATCGCTAAACGCATAAGTCGTTGAATCATTTGACGATGATTCAATCATCCGTATTTGCTGTACTGAAAAATCTTTTTTATCCAACAGCACTTCCATCGACTTGATATAGGATTTCTTGACGGCTATCGGTAGAATGATTATCCGGTATTGGGTGTCGCTTTCGCTGAACGTTAACTTGTAATCCGGCGACAGAGCGTTCAGATTTCCGGTCATGCATGCCGTCATCAGCAAATTCATCTGCGCTATCATTTTGTTTTCCCCAACGGCATATACATTTACTTTTTCGCCGGAAATAATTTTAATTTTATCCTTGTTAATAATTACTTGATAATTAGAAGGCGTAAGATAATCCATGCAGATTTTGTGGTCTTTTTTGTAAAAAAACATCCCTTCCGAAACCACTTTTTCATTCAAAATTTCTAAATATTTTGTCTGCGTAAAATGACTTTTCAAAGAATTGATTGACGAAGAGGCGTTACGCTGTTGTTTCTTGAAATCCTCAACCGATGAAACGGGACGAAAAACAGTTTGGGCCGATGCGTGAAGGGCGCATAGCAGACTCAAAATAAAAAACAGTTTTGTCTTCATACCTTTTTTAATTTATTGACTATCAATGTCTGTGATGGATATTCTCATTTCGCACGACGCCACCGCTTCGTCGCCGACGTTTACTTGCGCCTGTACCAGCAAAAAGGTAAACACTTCATATAGAACATCAATATTTACTCTCAGTTCATCATCCACTTTCGGGCATTTTTCAATAACCAAGTCTTTAACGGCGCCGATAAATCCCAATTTTATTTTTCCACCGTTATCCCCCGATTCTTCCTGTTGCAGTTGATTAAAATATCCCATCCTTGCCGCACAGGTTTGAGTGACGCTTTCAATGATACCCACTTCTGAGAAAACACCGTTTTCGACAAAAAGGTTGTCGGATCGTATCTTTAAACTGCCGGAAGTTAATTTCCGGTCGCAATGCAACAGACAATCCACCATCACAAAAGGAGGGCGTTGGGGAATCAATTCCAATATATCTATTTCTTCAATTTTTTTCAAATTTTTTATCAAAAAGCATATCCAAAACTTATTCCAACCATTGGAAATAAATCGCCGGAGGTTCCGATTATCGGAGTAAATCCTACCCGATAACCGAATCCCAATCTCTCGTCCGGCTTAAACCGGCTGTCAAAATTGGCGGACATCAATACGCCGGGACCACCTAATTCTGTATAAAACAGTTTAGTTGCCGGTTTTTCTTGCGATTTTACAGGTTGAGCAAATACGAATAATAAACTCAACAAACTAACTGATAAAATAAAATTTTTCATAATCGTAAAATATTAATTATTAAACAATTCTTTTATTTTTTCGATTGAAAAAATAATATCGGACGTTTCGGTTTCTATCAACATCATAAAAACTTCCTGTTTTTCTTCAAAACTTTCTACCCATGCCGCTAAAACAGAGCGAGTAGTCTGGTCTTGGAAAGCATTGTTGACTGTCCGGAATGTTTGTTCTTCATCAAATTCTTTGCAAATATAGAAAGAAGTTTCGCCAAATAGCTTATTTCTGATAGAAATTTCTCCGGCAACAATATTCGGAAGCGTATAAACGAATACCGACGGACTTGGGAAATAGTTCTCGTTGTCCTGTATCGTAGTTTGATAGAGCGTATCGGCTTCCAACGACGAACTCCGGTTGAAACAAATAATCGCCAAATCTTCCCGCGGAACGAAACGCGATTCTTCGTCCTTGAAAATCAGTTCGGATGCCAAGAAACCCAATTTAGACAGATTATCCATTTTGAAAAATTTCGGATAATCTATTTTCAAACTTCGATAAAAATCAGTTATTTCCGCTGATTTTTTAAATGACAGATTGATATGTTTTTTAATGAATAACTGCATAGTTTTCTAACTTTTTTCAAAAATCAACGCCGCATTTACACCGCCAAAACCCGAAAGCATTTTGATTAAATATTTCTTGTTGGTTTTTTGAATCTTTATTGGTATATTTAATTGATTTTCAAAATCTTGTGAATGAAAATTTAATGTCGGAAAAATAGTCTCGTCTTTCAATGCGTGCATGGAAATAATGCTTTCCAAAACGCCTGCCGCACCCAAAGTGTGACCAAAGTAAGCTTTCAGACTGTTGACCGGAACAGTATCTAATCCGGCGCGAGCAATGGCAATGGATTCCATCTCGTCGTTGTAAAGCGTTGCTGTTCCATGTGCATTTACAAATGCAATTTGCTCTTTGTCAATATTTTGCAAAATATTTTTCAATGCCAGATAACTTCCTTCGCCCGCCCTTGACGGTGCGGAAATATGAGTTGCATCATTGCGGATTGCACCTTGCAATAATTGAATAGCAAGAGGGTTAAACCCCTTGTTTGCATAAATGATGGTTGCGGCGGCTTCGCCCAGATTCAATCCGGTACGATCGGCATCAAACGGACGGCAAGGTTCGGGCGACAATGCTTTGAATGATTGGAATCCTGAAATGATAAATTTCGACAACATATCAGCGCCGATTACGACTGCGTAATCATATAATCCGGATGCCAATTCGCGCATAGCGGCGATTTGTGCGGCAGCTCCTGAAATGCAAGCATTGGAAACGACTATCGGCGTGTTTGGGTTGTTAAAATAACCGGCAATCAATTGAGCAGATTGCCAGAGAAATAAGCCCCTTGAATCCCCCACAGAGGGACTTTCCAACAAATCCACATTTCCTTTGGTGGATGAAAAAATAAATAAAACTTTTTCGCTTGATAAATCAATTTTTGCTTCATTGTTTGCCGAGATAACGGATAAAATAGATGCTTTTTCGAGATCGGTTTCCAAACCTGTTAGGTTTTCGTTCAATCGCTGCTTATCAATGAGCGAAGCCGTAAACGCTTCGGGTAAACCTAACGTTCCCGCATCGTAAAACTTCAAACCGGAACGTCCGGATTTAACAGCCTGATAATTTTCTTCCGTCGTAAATCCCAAGGAGGATATAATGTTATCGCCTATCCGAACAATCATAGCAATCCCCATTTTTGTTTCCACGCTTCATAAAAAGGCGGATTCGCCCAAACCAACTGATATTGCCGGTCTAAGAATACCTGAATGGAATAGCCGGCGGCAATCAATGAGCCATCTTCTACATCAAATATTTCGTAATCGAAAACAATTTTTGCTGCAACAGTGTTGCGATAAGCAATTTCCACGCGGGCTTTTTTTCCATAAACCATCGGTTTTTTATAGTTGAATTTTAATTCAACCAAAGGCGCATAATAACCGTTCCCGAAAATATCAAGATAACCCAAACCATATTTTATTCCGAAAGCTTCACGCGCATCTTCAAAGTAAAGGGCATACGAACCATGCCAAACGATACTCATAGAATCCACCTCGCTGAAACGGACTTCGACCTCTTTGGCGGCTTTTAATTTAGTTGTTTTTTCGTCCATTGTTTTTAAAAGTTTAAAGAATCTAAGGAATCTAAAGAAACTTCCTTAGATTCTTTATTCGTGACCGAAATTTTCATTTCGCAAGAAGCAATTAATTCTTCTCCGACCTTAATGTTTGCACTCACCAAGGTCATCTGAAAAACTTCCTCCATGGTGGCAATCTGAGTGATTAATAATTCGCCGATTTGGGGCAAACGCAGGATTTCCAAATTACGGATAGCGCCGATAAATCCCAAGGTAATTGCTTTTTGATTGATGTATTTGTTGATATAACCGATACGGGCGGCGCAAGTCTGAGCAATATTTTCTACCAATCCGGATTCGGTAAACCGTTCATTATCACAAAAAATATTCTTCGCATCGACTACATAAGCCGTGCGTGTCACATCGAAATCACAATGAAGCAACTTATCAATCATCACAAATGGCGGACATTGCGGCAAAATCCCTAATATGTCAATCTCTTCAAATTTCAATTCGTAATTCGTAATTTTTAATTCGTAATTTTCTTGCAAACCAAAATAGAATGTCCCTGTCCCAATCCGTCGTGAATTTCTGCTACGGTTAATCCGGCCGCATTGACACAACGTATCATATCATCGGAATGATACATTTTGCTGTTGCCGTTGGCCAATGCCGTGAAATACAAACTGATTTGCGTTAAGCAATAAGCGGCGGTTTCAAACCGTTGCCTGTCCCAGAAAGTTTCCATGATATACAACAAAGAATTTTCGTCCATGGATGCAGCCGCACGGGTAAGAATGCTTGTCACTTCTTCTTCGGAAAAACAATCGAGGAATTGGCTCATCCAGATGGCGTTAAATCCCGTTGGAAATGGCGCCGCTTTATCCAATAAATTCACGCCGTGTCCGAAAATACGGTCGGCGCCTTTTTCTTTGGCGGTCTGTTCTTTCATCAAAACCAATTGCTGCGGCAAATCCATGATGGTTACTTTTACTTCCGGATGGTAATCGACACAGCGCAAAGCCCAACGACCGGTGTTTCCGCCAACATCAAGCAGCGTTTGAGGTTGATGCTCGAAGACGATTTGCAAAGCCTCGTTAAACGATTCATCGCTGTAAAAATGGTCGAAACCGAACCACGATTTTTGTACCTGCTCGGGTAAACTCGACAAGCCTTCATAAATGGTAGGCCAGTTGCCGAATACTTTCAGACCTTCGGGTTTGCCGTTTAGCAAAGCCTCTTCGAGATGGTAAAATCCAAGATAATTTACGTCGTGATTGAAATCGACATCCACACGAATGGCGCGGTCGTTGAGCAAAAACCAGCCTGCTTTTGAGCAGACAAAACGTTCATTTTTGTAAAGCACCGTACCGATTGTGAGCGACGACTCCAAAAGGCATTGCGCGGCATAACGCGAAAGTTTGGTTTTTTCGACTACTTCATCCAATGTCAATCCATTTTCGGCGTCAAGCAACAGTTGCAGAATACCAAATTTTATCATCAGGCGCGAAACTTGAAATACGATTGGTCCTTGCGAAATTTCGTGCGCCAAACGCTGCGCGTCTAAGGCTGATTGTCGCTCTTTGGTGTAGCGTTTTTCAAGGGAGGGGAAAAGTTTCATATTTTTATTCTTTCCAAAATTCATAATAATTAAACCATTGTTCAGGATATTCTCTGATAATAGCTTCAATTTCTTTTACATACGACCGGACATAATGTTCTGTTTTTTCACGCTTTGTTAGATTTTCTTTCGCATCTATTTTTAATGGACGAACATAAATCGTATATTTTTTAGCCGCTGTTTTCATCACAAAAACAGCCAGTACTTCCACTTCAAAAGTGGTTGCCAACGCAAAGGCGCCAATCGGAAAACCGGCTTTCCCATTCAGAAAATCACATTCTACGCTTTTGGTCGAACCCAGATTTCGGTCGCAAGGCATACTGACGATTTCTCCATTTAGCAAAGCGGCATTGACGGCAAATAAATGCGACATATCATCCAATACCGGAATTAAGTGTATATTATTCCTACCCAATATTTTAGTCCGGTTGCTTTGCACGGTTTTCGTTTCGCCTGCATAAACCAATGCATTGAATTTTTTCTTTTCCGAACGAAGAAAGTAACCGCCAATTTCAAAATTTCCTATATGCGAACCGGCTATTATGAAACCTTTTCCGCCATCGGCTAATCGCAAAAAATGTTCATAACCCACTAATTCTACATCGAAAATATCCCTTTTACCGGCAAAAACCGCAAACCGGTCTAAAATAACTTGTCCGAAAACGAAATGATTTTTATATGTTTTAAGCCCTGATTTCCATCGGGAATAATTGAACCGGCGCCGGAAAAAATGATAAATGGCGCGCGCCCGTTTAGCGGAAAAAAGCAAGTAAAAAGGAATGACCAACGACATCAGAAAATAGCCAATCCGAATGTCGAAAAACTTAAATAAAACAATGAGTCCCCATTGTCCCAAAAAGCTTCCGCCGGTGTTTCCTTTCCACTTCCGCGTTTCCATTATTCATTGTTCATTATTCATTCACTTTTGATTCGATGTAATCGCAAAACTGGCGCAAATTTTGCACTTCTACCATTTCTTCCGCCTTGATTTTGAATCCGAAGTTTCGTTCAACGATGACTACAATATCTACAAAGTCAAGACTATCAATC